>NZ_JAHVCI010000045.1:0-38604 GCF_019265565.1 Cellulomonas sp. PS-H5 | reverse complement strand
GTCGGGGCCGTCGGCCGCCCGGTCAACCGGGGGCTGGTCGTGGTGGCGCTGCTCCGGTGCGCGGCCGTCGCCGGCGGGCCGCCGCCCGCGGCCGCCGCGTCGCCGCCGGGGACGCCCGGGTGCGGCGTCGCCGCCGTCGCCGCTCGCGGGACGAGGGGCGGGGGCGGGGCTGGTGGGGTCGGCGGCTGTCATCGGCGGTCCATTGTCACCGCACGGCCCCGGGTGACGCGATCTCGATTCGCGCAGGGCGATCACGCGCCACCCCCGTCGCACCCGGACGCCGAGATAGGGCCCCCGTGCCGAGGTAGGACCGTGGACGGTCCTACCTCGTGCCGGAGGCCCTATCTCGACCTCGGAGGGACCCGGGCGACTCAGCGCACGATCGCGTCCGAGATCGCCAGGGTGCCGCGGAGCCGGATGTCGTCCGACGCCGCTCCCACCAGCACGGGGATGGTGCCGGTCGGGGTGCGCCAGGCGTCGAGGTCGACGTCCCAGTAGGACAGCGACTCCGGGCTGAGCGTCACGGTGACGGTCTGCGTCTGCCCCGGCGCGAGCGTCGCGGTGTCGAACCCGGCCAGGCTGATCGGGGCGCTGCTGACCCGGCGGGTCGGCAGGTTCCCGACGTAGACCTGGACGGTCTCGGTGCCGGCGACCGTGCCGGTGTTGGTCACGTCGACCGTGGCCTGCAGCTGCGAGCCGCCGTCGGCGCCGGGGACGACCGCGGTGCGCAGGTTCGCGTACTGGTAGGTCGTGTACGACAGGCCGTGCCCGAAGGCGTACTGCGGCGTGATCCCGTTCTCCGCGTACCCGCGGTAGCCGACGAAGATGCCCTCGCTGAACTGCTGGTCCAGCCCGTCGCCCGGGTACTGCGACGGGTCGCTGACCGGCGTGGAGGCCTCGTCGACCGGGATGGTCACCGGCAGCCGGCCGGACGGGTTGACGTCGCCGAACAGGATGCCGGCGACCGCCGCCCCCTGCTCCTGCCCGCCGAACCAGTTGTGCAGCACGGCGCCCACGCCGCCGTCCCAGTCGGACGTCTGCACGACGCTGCCGACCTCGAGCACGACGATCGTGCGCGGGTTGGCCGCTGCGACCTGGCGGATCAGCTCCGCCTGCCCGTTCGGCAGGTCGAGGCTCGGCCGGTCGCCGCCCTCGGAGGAGTAGTCCCGCACGACGACGACCGCCGCCTGCGCGGACCGCGCCGCCTGCGCGGCCGCCTGGACGCTCGGGGTCACGACCGGCTCCGGCGGGGTCCAGCCCAGCTTGAACACGGCTCCGGCGTCGGTCCCGCCGGGGGAGTCGTTCGTGTACTCGGCCCGCAGGACGTAGGTCTGACCGGCGACGAGGTCCACCGGCGCCGTGGTCACGGCGGCGGGGTCGCCGGACGGCCCGGTGGTGAGCACCGGCTGGTCGTCGAGGAAGACGGTGCTGGTGCCGTTGGTCGTGGCGGCGAGCTCGTACGTGCCGCTGACCGGGGCGGTGAGCGTGCCGGTCCAGCGGATCGACGCGTTGTGGTTGTTGTCCTGCAGCGGGAAGTGCGGCGACTGCGAGTTCAGCCCCTCGAACAGGTAGAACCCGCCGTTGATGCCGACGTACGGCTCGGTGCGGTCCACCGCGGGGGCGCCCGACAGGTCGTCGCTGTCGAAGTACTCGACGCGGACGCCGGCCCCGTCGCCGAGGGCGGAGGTGAGGAAGTCGGACGGGATCGGGTCCGGCCCCGCCAGCAGCGAGGTGGAGGTGACGGGGTCGTTCCCCGGCGTGTGCGTGACGGTCACGCCGGCGGCCGCCCGGTCCTGGATGCCCTGCAGCGGGCTGATCGTCCGCGTCGGGTTCACCAGCGAGGAGCCGCCGCCCTGGACGACGACGTCGGCGTCGGCGCCGATCACGGCGATCGACCCGACGCCCGGGCCCAGCGGCAGCGCGCCGTCGTTCTTCAGCAGCACCGAGGCCCGCTCGGACACCTGGCGGGCGAAGGCCGAGTTGGCGTCCTCGGGCAGCGGGCTGATGGTCGGCGGGTTGTCGAACAGACCGAGCGCGACCATCGGGCGCAGGATCCGCAGCACCGCGTCGTCGATCCGCGACGTCGGGACCTGACCCGCGCGCACCGCGTCGAGCAGCGGCCCGCAGAAGAAGCAGTCGCCGGGCCCGACCTCGGGGGTGACGTTGCCGGGCATCTCCTGGTCCATCCCCGCCAGGACCGCCTGCACCGTGCTCGGCGTGGCGCCGTAGTCGCTCATCACCCAGCCCTGGAACCCGAGCTGCTGCTTGAGGATCTGGTTGAGGGTCTCGTCGTTCTCGCAGCCGCGGACGCCGTTGATGCCGTTGAACGAGCACATCGCCGACCCGGCGCGGCCCTCGTCCTGGGCGATCGCGAACGGCCGCGTGTAGATCTCCTGCAGCGTCCGCTCGTCGAGGACGGCGTTGCCGCCGATCAGCCGGTTCTGCTCCTGCGTGTAGACGTTGTAGTGCTTGAGGTCGGCGATCACCGGGTTCGACTGGATGCCGCGCACCTCCGCGGCGGCCATGTCCCCGGACAGCAGCGGGTCCTCGCCGAAGCCCTCGAAGTTGCGGCCGCCCTGCGGGACGCGCCCGATGTCGAGCGCCGGGCCCAGCAGCACGTTGTGCCCCGTGCGGTGCGCCTCGTCGCCGGCCAGCCGCCCGTACTCCTGCGCGACCGAGGCGTCCCACGTCGCGGCCAGGGCCAGCGGCGAGGGCAGCTGCGTCGACAGCTTCCCGTTCACGTCGGGGTTGGCGATCCGCACGCCCGCCGTCCCGTCGGCCATGGTCAGGGCCGGGATGCCGACCCGCTCGATCGGGGCGTTGTAGAAGCCGAAGAAGTTGTTCAGCTCCCCGTGCATCATGTTGACCTTCTCGTCGAGGGTCATCCGCCGCAGGATCGCCCGCGCGCGGGCGGTGTCGTCCGGCGACTCGTCCCACCAGAAGTCCGACGGGAACGACTGCGCCTCCTGCAGGGCCTCGGTGACCGCGGTCTCCACCGCGGGGTCGTCGTCGGGAGAGGCCGCCGCGGCGGCTCCGACCGGGACTGTCAGCGCCAGTGCCGCGAGGAGCGCGGGCACGCTGGCGCGCCGGGTACGTGGGTGCATCGTCGAACCCCCTGGATCACGGGTCGCCCGCACGTCCCGCGGGCGTCGTCGCCTGGTCGGGTCAGTAGGTCACCCGTTCGGGTGAGGGTCAAGGGGTGGGTGCCGGGGGCAACCGGGGGTGGGAGCGGCGTGCCGGGCGGCGGCGGGCGACTGACCACCGGGGTCGCCGGGACCGGCGCCTCGGACCGCCTGGCGAGGCCGCTCCGGCGCGTGGCCGGGCGGTCCGCTCACCGGACGGATGCGGGTCACGGGGTGGACGCGCGCTGCGGGGCCGGTCGGCCGGTGCGCGGTCTGTGCGCGCCCTGACCTGCGTCGCCACGCCGGCCGCGATCGAAAGGCGGTGAGGGGCGAACCGCGCGACCACCTCGCTGACCTGGTGAGCAGCGGCGTGGAGCGCCGTGCCGCGCGCCCCTGTCGGACCCGGCTCGTAGGGTGGCGGGCATGACGAGCGAGCAGGACCACGGCGCGGCCACCGAGGGCGAGCGGCGCGCCGCCCAGGCGCTCGCGGACGCGGGCATCGCGCACGAGATCGTCCGGCGCGGCCCGGTGCGCTCCCTCGCCGAGGCGGCCGCGGCCCGTGGCATCGACCCGTCGGGCATCGTCAAGACGCTGGTCGTGCGGCGCGGCGACGACGACTACCTGTTCGTGCTCGTCCCCGGCGACCGCACGATCTCGTGGCCCAAGCTGCGTGCGCTGCTCGGCGTGAGCCGGATGTCGATGCCGGACGCGGCGACCGCCAAGGAGGTCACCGGGTACGAGCGCGGCACCATCACGCCGTTCGGCTCGCTGCGCGCCTGGCCGGTGGTGGCCGACGAGCGGGTGCTCGGCCGCCCCGCGTCCATCGGCGGGGGCGGGCACGGCGTCGGCGCCCGGGTCGACGGCGACGACCTCGTCCGGGCGCTGGACGCCACCGTGGCGGACGTCACCGAGCCGATGCCCGACGGCGCGGCCTGAAGCGCCAGTCGCCATCATCCCGACCGGACGGTCAAGGTTCGGTCAAGGTCGCCCCCCGGGATCGGGAACGAAGCAGGGGACGGGCGCGTTGTCCGGGACGGAGCACGCGCTGGTCGCGCCTCCCGCGGACCCCGGGGCAGGGCGCTCGGCATGCGCGCGCGACGCCGGGGGTCCATGATCGGGCGGCCCCACGCAGACTTGGAGAGAACGAGGACATGAACCTGACCGAGGATCCCACCCCCGTCGGGGGGATCGACGTGACCGCCGCGCACGGGCGCACGGTGGTCCGGCTGTGGGGCGAGGTCGACGGTGCGCTGCGGGCCGAGGCCAGCACGTCGATGGCGCAGGCGCTCGCGAGCACCGCGCCGATCGTGGTCGACGCGACCGACGTGACGTTCATCGACTCGTCCGGCCTCGCGTTCGTGCTGCAGCTCAACCTGGCCGCCGGCGAGACCGCGCAGGGGCTCACGCTGCGCGACCCGCACCGCCAGCTGCTGGAGAAGCTCGACATGCTGGGCATGGCCGGGGAGTTCGCCCCCGAGCCCGACGCCGCGCCGGAGCGCGCGATCGCCTGACGGCCGCCACGCCCGTCGTCCACAGGCGACGCCCGCGGTGCGCGGGGATGTCGGTGCCGGCGGCTAGTTTCGAGGCATGCGGCTCCTGCACACCTCCGACTGGCACCTGGGCCGCACCCTGCACGGCGTCGACCTGACGGCGCACCAGCAGGCCTTCCTCGACCACCTGGTCGAGGTGGTCCGCGAGGAGCGCGTGGACGCGGTGCTCGTCGCGGGCGATGTGTACGACCGCGCGATCCCGCCGGTCGAGTCGGTGGCCCAGCTGTCCGACGCGCTCCGGCGGCTGTCCGAGCATGCCGCGGTCGTGGTGACCCCCGGCAACCACGACTCGGCGATCCGGCTCGGCTTCGGCGCAGATCTCATGCAGGACCGGGTCCGGGTGCTCGCGCGCCTCGACGACCTGGCCCGGCCGGTGGTCCTGCCGGGCGACGGGCACGACGTCCTGGTCTACGGCCTGCCGTACCTCGACCCCGACGCGGCCCGGCACGCGCTCGCGGCCCCCGGCGCGGGCACGCCGCTGCCGCGCTCGCACGCCGCCGTGCTCGGCGCCGCGATGGACCGGGTCCGCGCCGACCTGGCCGCGCGCGCGACCGAGGCCGCAGGCGCCGGTCGGGGCGCGCCCCGCTCCGTGGTGCTCGCGCACGCGTTCGTCGTGGGCGGCGCCGCCAGCGAGTCGGAGCGTGACATCCGGGTGGGCGGGGTCGACCACGCGCCGGCCTCCGTGTTCGGGGGCGTCGACTACGTCGCGCTCGGCCACCTGCACGGCCCCCAGCGCGTCGGCGACGGCGCCGGCGCGACGGTGCTGCGGTACTCCGGGTCGCCGCTCGCGTACTCGTTCTCGGAGGCCCGGCACGCGAAGTCCACGGTGCTGGTCGACCTCGGCCCGTCCGGTCTGCCGGACGTCCGCCTGGTCCCGGCCCCCGTGCCGCGCCGGCTCACCGACCTGACCGGGCCGCTCGACGACCTGCTCGGCGCCACCGGCGAGTCGCACCTCGACGACTGGGTCCGCGTCACCGTCACCGACACGCACCGCCCCGGCGACCTGTACCGCCGCGTCCGGGCCCGGTTCCCGCACGCGCTGGTGGTGCAGCACCAGCCGCCGGCGCGCGACGCGGGCCCGCGGGCCGCCGAGGTGACGGCCGCGCGCGACCCGCTGGAGGTCGCCGCGGAGTTCGTGCAGCACGTGAGCGGGTCCCGGCCGACCGACGCCGAGGCCGCGGTGCTGCGTCGCGCCTACGAGCAGGTCGTCGCCGCGGAGCGGAGCGCCTGATGCGGCTGCACACCCTGACCATCCAGGCGGTCGGCCCGTTCGCCGGGCGGCACACCGTCGACTTCGCCGCTCTCTCCGCCGGGGGCCTGTTCCTGCTCGAGGGGCCGACCGGTGCCGGGAAGTCGACGGTCATCGACGCCGTGGTGTTCGCGCTCTACGGCAAGGTCGCGTCGGCGTCGGCGAGCGAGGACCGGCTGCGCTCGGCGTTCGCCGCGGACGACGTCGAGACGGTCGTCGACCTGGTGTTCGAGACCGGGTCCGGCGTGTACCGGGTGCGGCGGACACCGGCCTACGAGCGCGCCAAGAAGCGCGGGACCGGCCGCGCCAAGCAGCAGGCGACCGTGAAGCTCTGGCGGCTCACCGCGGCACCCGAGGGCCCCGCCCCGGACCGGGAGGACGTCGACGCCGGGGACCCGCCCGGCGAGCTGCTCTCGACCCGACTCGACGAGGCCGGCGCCGAGCTCACCCGGGTCGTCGGCCTGGACCGCGCCCAGTTCGTGCAGACCATGGTGCTGCCCCAGGGCGAGTTCGCCGCGTTCCTGCGGGCCGACCCCGAGCAGCGCCGGGGGCTGCTGCAGCGCATCTTCGGCACCGAGGTCTACGAGCGGGTGCAGCAGCGCCTCGACGAGCTGCGCCGCGAGTCCCAGCGCGTCGTGACCGAAGCCCGGACCGAGGTGCAGGAGCGCACCGCGCGGTTCGCCGGCGCGTCCGCCGCCGACGAGGACGGGGTCCTCGCCCTGCGCACCGCAGCCGCGGAGGACACCGCCGAGCTCGGGTCCCTGGTCGCCGACCGGCTCGCCGCCCTGCGGGCGCACGAGGACGCGGTCCGCGCGGCCGCCGACGCGGCCAACCGGCGGGTCACCGAGGCGCGCGCGGCGGCCGACGGCGCCGGCGCCCGGCTGCGGCTGGTCCGGCGCCGAGCGGCGTTGGAGGAGGAGCGCGCCCGGTTGGCCGACGCGGCCGAGCAGCACGCCGCCGACGTGGCCCGCGTGGACCGCGCGCGCCGCGCCGCCGTGGCCCGGCCGGTGCTGCGCGGGCTCGACGACGCCCGCGGGGCCCTCGCCGGCGCGGACAAGGAGCTGCGCGCCGCGCTCGACGCCGCCCCGGCCGGGCTCGCCCCCGCCGACCCCGAGGCCGCGCTCGCCGACGCCGGCCTGCCCGCGGCGCTCGCCGGGGTGCGGGAGGCGGCCGCCGCGCAGGTCGCGACCCTGACCCGCGTCGTCGGGATGGAGCGCGCGCTTCCCCAGCGGGCCCGCGACCGGGACCGGCTCCGCGAGGTGCAGGCCGTGCGGACCCGCACGATGGCGGAGGCCGACGACCTGCTCGCGGTGCGCCCGGAGGGCCGGGCCGCGCTCGTGGCCGACCTGGACGCGGCCGTCGCGCTCGCCGCGACGGCCCCGACCCGCGCCCGCGACCTCGCCGACGCCGAGGCCGTGGCCGCGGCCGTGCGGGACCTGGGTGCGGCCGAGGCCGAGCTCGCCGCCGCCACCGCCGCCCGCGCATCCGCGGCGCACGCCGCCGTCGCCGCGGTCGAGGAGGAGTCGCACCTGCGCCGCGCCCGGCTCGCCGGGTTCGCCGGCGAGCTCGCCGCCGGCCTCGCGCCGGGGGAGCCCTGCCCCGTCTGCGGCGGCACCGAGCACCCGCACCCCGCGCCGGCCGGCGACGAGCCGGTGTCGGAGGAGGACGTCGCGGCCGCCGAGGACGCCCGCCGGGCCGCCGAGGACGCCGTGCGCGCCGCCGAGGCCCGCGTGGTCGGCCGGACCGAGCGCTGCGCCGCGCTCCGCGAGCGGACCGGCGGTCTGCGCGCCGACCAGGGCGCCGTCGCCGCTGCGGCGGTCGACGCCGCGCGCGCCGAGCTCACCGCGGCACGGGACGCCGAGGCCGCCCGCGAGCGGCTCCGCGCGGACGTCGCGGAGCACGACCGCGTCACCGACGACCTGCGGCTGACCCGCGCCGCGCTCGGGGAGGAGCACGTCGCCGCCGGGCACGCCCTCGCCCGGGTGGAGGACGAGCTCGCGCGCGACGCCGCCGAGGTCGAGGCCGCGCGGGACGGGCACCCCACGGTCCTTGCCCGGCAGGGCGCCGAGCAGGCCCGCGTCGACGCGGCCGACGGCCTGCTCGCGGCGCTGGACCGGCGCGCGGCCGCCGCCCGCACCGTGGCCGACCGGGTCGCCGAGGTCGCCCGCGTGCTCGCCGAGCAGGACCTCGGGGACGAGGACGCCGCCCGCGCCGCGCTCGCCGAGGCCGCCGACGTGGCTGCGGCCGAGCGCGCGGTGGAGGCGTACCGCACCGCCGTGGCGCGGGTGGAGCAGGGGCTCCGGGACCCGGAGCTCGCCGACCTCGCCGCCGGGGACCCGCACGCGCTCGCCACCGAGGTGGCGGAGCTCGAGCAGGCGCTCGCCGACGCCGTGGGGGCCGCCGACGCCGCCGGTGCGCTGCTGGGCTCCGTCCGCGACCGGGCGGCGCGCGCCGCGGACGCCGCCCGGCACGTGACGGAGTCCGCCGCCGCGCTCGCCGCGGCCGAGCAGGAGGCCGCGCCGGTCACCCGCATGGCCCGGCTCGCCGGCGGCGCGGACAGCGACAACGCCCGCGCCCTGTCGCTCGCGACCTACGTACTCGTCCGCCGGTTCGAGGACGTCGTCGCCGCCGCGAACGACCGGCTGCGCGAGATGTCCGACGGCCGGTACGAGCTGGAGCGCAGCGACGAGCGCGAGGACGTGCGCACCCGGCGCACCGGGCTGGCGATGCGCGTGGTGGACCACACGACGGGCGCCGCTCGCGACCCCCGCACGCTGTCCGGGGGCGAGACGTTCTACGTGTCGCTGTGCCTCGCGCTCGGCATGGCCGACGTCGTCACCGCGGAGGCGGGCGGCGTCGAGCTGGGCACGCTGTTCATCGACGAGGGCTTCGGCACGCTCGACCCGCACACGCTCGACGCCGTGCTCGGCGAGCTCGGGAAGCTGCGCGCCGGCGGCCGGGTCGTCGGAGTGGTGTCGCACGTCGAGGCGCTCAAGCAGGCGGTCGCGGAGCGGATCGAGGTGCGCCGGCGGACCGACGGGTCGAGCACGCTCACGGTCGTCGCCGGCTGAGGCGCCCGGGATGCCCGGTCTCCCGCCGCCGCGCTGCGGGACCGGCCGCGCCGCGCCGCGGGACCGGCCGCGCCTCACCACACCCAGCCGCGCCTCACCACGTCCACCCGCGCGACGCCAGCTCCACCTCCTCGCGCATCCGCTCCCACGGGTCGCCCTTCGCCCGCGGCAGCACCTCGACCCCCGCGAGCCGGCACGCCTCGGCGAGCAGCGCGTCGTAGGCGAGCTGGCTCGCGATGATCCGCTCCGCCCGGGCCCAGGCGTGCGCGTCCTCCTCGAGCCGCCGCAGGTGGTCCGCCACGATCCCGAGCCGGACCTGCACGTGCAGGGCGTCGAACGGGTCGGGCGGCGGGGGCGCGCCGTGCCGGCCGTGCCGCACCCGGGTGGCGACCCGGTCGAGCAGCCCGGCCACCCGGGCTCGACGGCGTTCGCGCGCAGCGCGCCGCCGCGGCGACGACTCCGCCCCCGGGATCAGCCTGAGCACGACGGCGAACGTCAGCGCCGGCAGCACGAGCCAGAGCACCAGCCACCACGCCATCGGAGCACCTCGCCACCAGCCTAGGCCGCGGGTGTGACGCGCGCCACACTCGGGCCGCGTCGGGACCTCCGTCCCTCGGGGGCGGGATCAGGGACGGACCAGGGTGCTCCCGGATGCCCGTGTGCGAGGTGAGGGCGGGACGATCCACAGGTTGGCAGGGGAGCGATCACGACCAGGGATGGGGATCATGGCCACGAACGACGGCACGCCGATCGCGAGCGCGCGCGGTCTGGTGAAGACGTACGGCACGGGCGAGGCGGCGGTGCGGGCGCTCGACGGCGTCGACGTGGACTTCGCCCGCGGGGAGCTCACCGCGATCATGGGCCCGTCCGGGTCCGGGAAGTCGACCCTGATGCACTGCATGGCGGGCCTGGACCGCGGGGACGCCGGCACCGTGGTGGTGGACGGCCTCGAGGTCAGCGCGATGAACGAGCGGAAGCTGACCCGGCTGCGCCGCGACCACCTCGGCTTCGTGTTCCAGGCGTTCAACCTGGTCCCCACCCTGACGGCGCTGGAGAACATCACGCTGCCGCTGGACATCGCGCGCCGCCCGGTCGACCGGGCGCACCTGGACGCCGTCGTGCAGGCCGTGGGCCTGGCGGACCGGCTGGGGCACAAGCCGACGGAGCTCTCGGGGGGTCAGCAGCAGCGCGTGGCCTGCGCGCGCGCCCTGGTGTCGCGGCCCTCGGTGGTGTTCGCGGACGAGCCGACCGGCAACCTCGACTCGACATCGTCCGGCGAGGTGCTGGGCTTCCTGCGCCGCTCGGTCGACGACCTGGGCCAGTCCGTCGTCATGGTGACCCACGACCCGACCGCGGCGTCCTACGCGCACCGGGTGCTGTTCCTCGCGGACGGGCGCCTGGTCGGCGAGCTCACCGACCCCACCCCGGACTCCGTCCTCGCCGCGCTCGCGGCCCTGCGCCCGGCCCCGGCCGGTGCCGCCGCGCCGGTCGCCGTCGCGGCCGCCGACGGGTCGCGCTGATGCTGCGGGTGGCGCTGCGCGGCATCCGCGCCCACCTCGTCCGGTTCCTGCTCTCCCTGCTGGCGGTCGCCCTGGGCGTCGCCTTCGTCGCGGGCACGTTCTCGCTCCGCACGATGATGTCGAGCACCTTCGACGGCATCGTCGACGCCGGCACCCCCGGCGACGCCTACGTCCGCGCGGAGCCCGCCGAGGGCGCGTCGGTGGTCGAGGGCACCACGGCCGGGCCGGCGGTGCCGATGACGCTCGCGGACGAGATCGCCGCCCTCGACGGGGTCGCCCACGCGATCCCCGAGGCGCAGGGCTCGATCGTCCTGGTCGGGGCGGACGGGACCGCCGTGCAGAGCACCCAGGCGCCGAGCCTGGTGTTCTCCTACTTGCCGGACGACCCGTCGCTCGACGTGGTCGAGGGCCGCGGACCGGAGCGCCCGGGCGAGATCGCGCTCGAGACGGCCACGCTGGCGTCCTCGGGCCTCGAGGTCGGCGACACCACGCAGGTGGTCCTCGGCGGGCAGCTGTCGGACGCCGAGGTCGTGGGCCGGTTCGACATGGGCGCGCCCATGGCCGGCGCGACGCTCGTGGTGGTCGACCCGGGCACGGGCTACGCGCTGTTCGCGCCCGACGGCGACGTCGCGGACATCGCGGTCTACGCCGAGGACGGCACCACGCCGGCCGAGCTCGTCGACGCCGTCGCCCCGCTCGTCCCCGGCGACCTGCAGGTCGTCACCGGGCAGGAGCTGCGCGACGAGAACAAGGACGCCATCGGCGAGATGCTCGGCTTCATCACCACGTTCCTGCTGGTGTTCGCCGCGATCGCGCTGTTCGTGGGCGCGTTCATCATCTCCAACACCTTCGCGATGTCGGTCCGGCAGCGGATGCGCGAGTTCGCGCTGCTCCGCGCGGTCGGCGCCTCGCCGGCGCAGGTGTTCACCTCGATCCTCGTGCAGGCGGCGGTCGTCGGCCTGATCGGCTCCGCCCTCGGCATCGCCGGCGGGCTCGGCCTGGTGCAGGGGCTCAAGTCCGTCTTCGAGGCGATGGGCATGGACCTGGCCGGGGACATCCCGGTCGACGGCGCGACGATCGGTGTCTCGCTGGTCGTCGGGACCGTGGTCAGCGTCCTCGCGGCCGCCGTGCCCGCACGCCGCGCCGCCCTGGTGCCGCCGGTCGAGGCCATGCGCGACGACGTGGCGGTGCCCGAGCGCTCGATCCGGGTGCGCGCGGTGCTCGGGACGCTCCTCACGGGGCTCGGCGTCGCGGCGGTGCTCGCCGCCGTGCTGAACACCGGCGAGGAGACGCTGGACGCCGTGCTCGGCGCCGGCGCCGCCGCGGTCCTGGTCGGCGTGCTCATGCTGGCGCCGAGCCTCGCGCGGACCGTCGTCGGGGCGCTCGCGTGGCCGTTCGTGCGGCTGCTGCGGCCCGTCGGCCGGCTGGCGCGCGGGAACGTGGTGCGCAACCCGCGCCGCACCGCCAACACGGCCGGTGCGCTGATGATCGGCATGGCGCTGGTCGGGGGCGTGTCCGTGATCGCGACCTCCGCGCAGGCCTCGGTCGCCGGGGTCGTCGAGTCGCAGCTGCACGCCGACGTGGTGCTGCAGTCCGCCACCCGGGACCTCCCGAAGGGCGCGATCGCCGACGCCGACGCGCTGCCCGAGGTCGGCGGCACGGCGGCGTTCGCGTTCGCCCCGCTCGAGGTGTCCTCGGACGGCGACGGGTCCGGGACGCAGATCGTCGCGGGCGTCCGCGACGACCTGTTCGACCGGACGATCGAGGCGACGACGATCGACGGGGACCTCGCGTCGCTCGCGGACGGCGAGGCGGCCGTCCAGGAGGACCCGGCGAAGGAGCAGGGCTGGGCCGTCGGGGACACCCTGCGGATCGCCGGCGCGACGGGACCCCGGGACGTGACGGTCGGCGCGGTGTTCACGACCAACGTGATCGGCGCCCCGGTGGTCGTCGGCACCGAGGTGCTGGACGCCCTGGTGCCGCCCGAGCAGCAGATGGTCGACCTGCTGGCGGTCGACGCCGCCTCCGGGGTGGGGGTCGACGAGCTGAAGGACGCCGTCACCGCGGCGGTGGCGCCCTACGTCGTCGTCTCGGTGCTGACCCAGGACGAGTTCGTCTCGAACCTCGCCGACCAGGTCAACCAGGTCCTCGTGATCCTGTACGCGCTCCTCGGCCTGTCCGTGGTGATCGCGGTGCTGGGCATCGTGAACACGCTCGCGCTGTCCGTGATCGAGCGCACCCGGGAGATCGGACTGCTTCGGGCCGTCGGCCTGGGCCGGCTCCAGCTCGCGGGGACGGTGACCGTCGAGTCCGTGCTGACCGCGGTGTTCGGCACCGTCGTCGGCCTGGTGGTCGGGGTGGCGCTCGCCTCCGCCCTGCCGTCGGTGTACGCCGACGACGGCCTGTCCGAGCTGGTGATCCCCTGGGGGAACCTGGTGGGCATGCTCGGGCTGGCCGTCGTCGTCGGGGTGCTGGCCGCGCTGTGGCCCGGCACCCGGGCGGCCCGGATGCGGGTGCTGGACGCCGTCAGCTACGAGTGAGGACCCACCCGTCCGGGCCGGCGAGGTCGTCGGCCCGGGCGGGACCCCACGAACCCGGCTCGTACGGTTCGGGCTCGGGCCGGTCCGGGCCGAGCAGCGGGGCGAACGCCCGCCAGGCCGCCTCGAGCCCGTGCGGCGTCGTGAACAGCGTCCGGTCGCCCACCAGCACGTCGTGCAGCAGGGAGGCGTACGGCGCGAGCGGGTCGCCGGGCTCGACGTCGTCCAGCCCGAGCGAGGCCGTCCCGGTGGCGAGCCGCAGGTCGGGCCCGGGCTGCTTCACGGTCGTCGTGATGTCGATGGCGCCGTCGCCCGCGAGCGACAGGCTGATCCGGCCCGGCCCCGCCGGCTCGCCGAACAGCTCGTCGGGCGTCCTCAGCACGAGCGTGACCCGCTGCGCCGACACCGCCATGCGCTTGCCGGTCCGCAGCAGGAACGGCACACCGCGCCAGCGGTCGTTGTCCACCCACAGCCGCGCGGCGACGAACGTGTCCGTCGTCGAGTCGTCGGCGATGCCGTCGATGTCCCGGTAGCCGTCGAACTGGCCCAGGACGACCTCGGCGGGGTCGAGCGGCCGGAAGCAGCCGATCACGGCCTCGCGCGCCGTCGCCAGGTGGTCCGCGTCGAGCGCGGCCGGCGGCTCCATCGCGACCTCGGCCGCGATCTGGAACAGGTGCGTGACCAGCATGTCCAGGGCGGCGCCGGTCTCGTCGTAGAAGTCCGCGCGGTCGGCCACGTCCAGCGTCTCGGGGACGTCGACCTGCACCTGCGCGACGTGCCGCCGGTTCCACACCCCGCCGAACAGCTCGTTGCCGAACCGGAGCACGTGCAGGTTCTGGGTCGCCTCCTTGCCGAGGAAGTGGTCGATCCGGAACACCTGGCCCTCGTCGAGCACCTCGTGCACCAGGGCGTCGAGCTCCTCGAACGACTCCGGCGAGGTGCCGTACGGCTTCTCGTAGACCACCCGGGCGCCCTCGGCCAGCCCGTGCGCGCGCAGGGCGCGGGTCGTCGGGGCGAACGCCGACGGCGGGACCGCCAGGTAGTGCACGACGGTGACGTCGCGGTCGTCGTCGCCCGCCAGCGTGCGCCGGGCGTCGTGGATCGCGTCCACCAGCTCGCCGGGCTCGTCCTCGGTGAACGTCGTCGCGTAGGACACGTGGCCGTCGAGCGCGTCCGCGTGCCCGGGCTCGCCGTGCTCCTCGAGCGAGTCGCGGACCAGATCGGCGAGCTCGTCGTCGCCGATCGGCTTGCGGCCCGTGCCGATGAGCGCCCAGCGCTCCGGCAGCAGCCCGCGCGTCGCGAGCTGGGCGAGCCCCGGGTAGACCATGCGCTCCGCCAGGTCGCCGCGGGCGCCGTGCAGGACGAACAGGACCGGCGTCTCGACCGGCGTCGTGGGTGCCATGCCGCGGCTCAGAGCGCGGGGGGGTCGGTGCGCTCCGGGTGCCGCACCGGCGGTTCGTGCGTGCCCTCGCGCTTCTGCTTCTCGAGGAAGTCGCGCGCCTTCGCGGTGGCCTGGTCGACCTTGCGGTCGGTGGAGTCCGAGGTGCGCGACTTCACCGCGTCGGCGGCCTTGTCGATCGCGCCCGCGATCTTGTCCTCGTTGCCGGCGACGGCCTTCTTGGCCTTGTCGACGAAGTCCCCGATGCCCATGTCCGCTCCCGTCGTGCCGCAGGTGGATGCCTGCCACGAGTCAACGTCGGGCCCCGGACCCCCGCAACCGGGCGGGGGTCCCCTCCCTCGCCGAGATAGGGCCGCCGCACCGAGATAGGACCGTGCGCGGTCCTATCTCGGACGAGAGGTCCTATCTCGGCGAGGAGAGTCGGCGGGTCAGAGCGCGTAGGCCGCCAGGAAGCCCGCGTTGATCGCCTCGCCGACCTTGGCCGGCTTGACGCAGTCGCCGACCGGGACCACGTCCGCGCGTCCGGCGAGCGCCTCCGGCAGCGCGGTGTTCGGGCGGACGCCGAACGCCGACAGGACCGTGTCCGCGTCGACGTGGACCTCCTCGCCGTCGGGGCCGGTGGCGGACAGGCCCCTCTCGTCGATCGCGGTGACGGTGTGGCCGGTGAGGATCCGCACGCCCGCCTCGGCCAGCTGCCGGAGCAGCGTGATCCGGTTGATGACGATCATGTCCTTCGCGATCTCGGACGCCATCTCGACGATCGTCACCTCGTGGCCCGCCTGCGCGAGCTCCAGCGCCGAGTCCGCGCCGGACAGGCCGCCTCCGGCGACGACGACCCGCTGCCCGACCGGGGTGCCGAGGTGGAAGTCGAGCACCTCGACCACGTTCGGGCCGTCGATCCCGGGGATCGACCGCGGCACGATCGGCAGCGAACCCGTCGCGACGATGATCTGGTCGGCGCCGTCGAGCTCCGGGGAGTCCGCGGTGATCTCGGTGCCGAGGTGCACGGTCACGGGCAGGTCGGCGAGCTGCCGCTCCCACCAGCCGACCATGCCGCGCAGCTCCTTCTTGAACTCCGGCGTCGCGGCGGGCCACAGCACGCCGCCGAGGTTCGAGCCCTTCTCGTACAGGTCCACGCGGTGGCCGCGGAGCCCGGCCACCCGGGCCGCCTCCAGCCCGCCGGGGCCGCCGCCCACGACGACGACGTGCTTCGGCCGCGGCGCGATGGTCAGCACCCGCTCGCGCTCGAAGCCGACCTGCGGGTTGACCGCGCAGCCCAGCGCCTCGGCGAAGAACGCGTGGCCGACGCACATGGCGTTGCACCGGATGCACGGGCGCACGTCGCCCCGGCGCCCCTCGCGGAGCTTGTTCGCCCACTCGGGGTCGGCGATCAGGCCGCGGCCGATGCCCGCGAAGTCGGCCTCGCCCGCCGCGATGACGGCCTCGGCGTTCTCCGGGGTCAGGTTGCCCACCGCCATCACCGGGATGGACAGGACCTCCTTCATCGCCTTCGCGGCGGGCGCCATGCACGCGTCGCCGAGGTAGTACGGCGGGAAGACGTAGTCCATCGCCTCGTACGAGCCGTCGTCGGCGATGAGCAGGTCCAGGCCCGCGGCCTCGAGGACCACCGCGATCTTCCGCGACTCCTCGACGGTGCGGCCACCCGGGAACCGGTGGTCGACGGACAGCCGGAACGACACCGGCAGGCCGGGTGCGGCCTCCTTCACGGCCCGGATGATCTCGACGGCGAACCGGCACCGGTTCTCGGTCGAGCCGCCGTACTCATCGGCGCGCCGGTTCCACACCGGGCTCATGAACTGGTCGACCAGGTAGCCGGTGTGGCCGTGGATGTCGAGGGCGTCGATCCCGGCCTGCGCGGCGCGGGCGGCCGCCTCGGCGTGCCGGCGGACGATCACCCGGATCTCGTCGACCTCGAGCGGCCGGCACAGCACCTCGGGGTGCGCGTAGTGCGGGTTGTCGGACGCCGAGATCGGCAGCCGCTCCGGGTCCACGTTGTTGATGTTCCGGCCGAGACCGGCCGTGAGCTGGAGCGAGATCTTCCCGCCGACGCGGTGGACCGACTCCGCCAGCGCGGTGAGGCCCGGCAGCGCGGCGTCGGTGTCGACGCGGCACAGGCCCGGGTTGATGACCTCGTAGTCCTGCGACACGGCCGAGATGCCGGTCATCACCAGGCCGGTGCCGCCCTTGGCGCGCTCGGTGTAGTACGCGATCTCGCGCTCGGTGATGAGGCCCTCGTGCGTGCCCATCTCGGTGCCCATGGGGGCGAGGGCGACGCGGTTGGGCAGGTCGAGCGAGCCGATGCGGCCCGGTTGCAGGACGTGGTCGAAGGTGGCGGTCATGTCGGGTCCTCCTGGGGCGGGTGCGGCGCGGCTGGGGGTGGCGCCGGGATTCCTGACGGATCAGCGAGACTCTTCGATCGTCGGATACCGACCGGGCGGTCGGCAGGGTCGTTCGTCCCGATCCGGGCGGGTTCGCGCCGGTGGACGCGCGCGACCACCCGGATGCGTCGGCGGGGTGAAGGTCCTGCGCCGGGCGCCGTCCGGGGTCCCGGCGGTGGTGGTCGGCCCGTACCCTCGGGGCGTGACCCGCACCCGCAGCCCCCGCCGTCGCGTCGGATGCGTGGTCGGCCTGACCGCCGCCGTGCTCGTCCTCGTCGGCGGGACCCTGCTCGCCGACCGCGTGACCCACTCGATCGCCGAGGACGTCGCCGCCGACGCGGTGCGCTCCCAGCTCGGCGCCACCGACCCGCAGGTCGACGTCGCCGGCTTCCCGTTCCTCACCCAGCTCGCCCGCGGCACGCTCGACGACGTGCACCTCACCGCCACCGGAGCGACGCTGCGCGGGCTCGACGTCACGGACCTCGACGTCGTCGCGACCGGCGTGGCGGTCCGGGAGCCGCGCGGCGCCGAGCACGTGGTCGCGACCGCGACCGTGCCGACCGCCGCGCTCGAGTCCCTGCTCCGCGAGCGCACCGGCTGGGACCTGGCGCTCGCGGTCGACGGCGAGGCCCTGGTGGCCACCGGCGCCGTCGCGGGCGTCCCGGTCGGCGTGACGCTGACCCTCGCGCCCGCGGGCGCCGACGGCCTCGTCGCGACCATCACCAGCGCGTCGCTGGGCGGGTTCTCGATCGACGCCGGGCTGCTGCCCGACGGCCTGGCCTCGCGGATCGCCGAGGTCGACGTCGCGGACCAGCTGCCGGCAGGCGCCGAGGTGACGGGCGCCGTGGTCGAGGCGGACGGCCTGCACCTGACCGTCGAGCTCGCCGACGTGACCCTCGACAGCCTGTGACCGGGTTCCTCGAGGCCATGCGCGCGCTGCCCGGGGAGATCTGGGACCGCGCCACCACGGTGCAGCCCGCGCCGGGCCAGGCCGTGCTGCTCGGGACGCTGGCCGCCGCGCTGCTCTGCCTGGCCGTCCCGACGCTCTGGCACGTCTCCCGGCACCTGCTGACGATCGTGCACGAGGCGGCGCACGGGCTGGTCGCGGTGCTGTCCGGGCGGCGGTTGTCGGGCATCCGGGTGCACTCGGACACCTCGGGCCTCACGGTGTCCGTCGGCAAGCCGCGTGGCGCCGGGATGGTCGCGACCGCGTTCGCCGGCTACGCCGGGCCCGCGGTGCTCGGCCTCGGGGCGGCCTGGCTGCTCGGGCGGGGGTACGCGGTCGGGCTGCTGTGGGCGCTGCTCGTCGTGCTGGTGCTCGTGCTGGTGCAGATCCGGAACTGGTACGGCCTGTGGGCGGTGCTCGCGACGGGTGTCGTGCTGGTGGGCGTCTCGTGGTGGGGGACCGGCGCGGTCCGGGTCGCGGTGGCGTACGCGGTGACCTGGTTCCTGCTGCTCGGGGCGCCACGCGCGGTGCTGGAGATGCAGTCCCAGCGCCGGCGGGCGCGCGGCCGCGGGACCTCGGACGCGGACATCCTGGCGCGGCTGACCCGGGTGCCGGGCGGGGTGTGGGTGGCGGTGTTCCTGCTGGTGTGCGGCGGGGCCCTCGTGCTGGGGGGCTCGTGGATACTGGAGCGACCGCTGCTCTGAGGTGGGAGGCAGACGGGGGTTGCAGCTACATCTGCAACCCGCGACACTCGTATCCGGAGACCCCGGAGGTGAGTCGTGGCGACAGCGACGGACGCGCGGCGGCTCGTGACGAGCGCCCGTCAGCGCGAGCAGGCCCGCGAGGTCGCGGCGTTGGCTGCGCGGGGTGAGGGCTGGGCTGTGCTGGACGCCCGAGGTGTCGCGGGTGCCGCACCGACAGAGCTCTCCCGGCTCATCACCGCGGTGGTCGACGCGGTCGCGGCGGGCGGGACCGTGACCGTCGGCGCGCAGCCGGACGAGCTGACGACGACGTCTGCGGCGGAGCTGCTCGGCATCTCCCGGCCGACACTCATGAAGATGGTCGCGGGTGGCGAGATCGCGGCTCACAAGGTCGGGACGCACACGAGACTCCGGACCGCGGACGTCGTGGCGTTCCGCCGGGCGCGGCTCGAGCGGCAGCGGCGCGCGTTCGAGGAGCTGCTCGCGGCCGAGGACGAGTAGGTGGCAGGGCACCGGCTGAGTGCGCGGGCGGGCGCCTGACGTGCGGGCGTGCGCACCCTGCGGGTCCTGGCGGACGCCAACGTCCTGTACTCGCGCACGCTCCGCGACTGGCTGATCCTGGGCGCCTCACCTGGTGCGCGCAGCCGCGCGAGCCCAGGAGGCGTACCACCGTGCGCGCGGTGGAGGGGCGTGGCTCGCCGACGCGCTTCGGAGGGCCGGCTGTCCGGGTTTCGCCGGCCGGGTGGTGCACCACCTCGCGGCGAATGACCTGGAGCCCGGAGCGAGCCGATGAGTCCCGCGCGCGGGGTCTCGCGTCAGCCCGCCACCGCGCAGCCGTCGAGCTGCCGCCCCATCGCGTCGTGCTCGGCCTGCGTCACCCACAGCCCGTAGGCCGCCTTCACCCGGACCTGCCGGACGACGTACGCGCACCGGTACCCGGTGCTCGGCGGCAACCAGGTGGCGGCGTCGCCGTCGCCCTTCGCGCCGTTGGCGGGGCCGTCGACCGCGAGCAGGTTGGCCGGGTCGTTGGCGAACTGGCGGCGGGTCTCCGCGTCCCACTGCTGCGCGCCCTTCTGCCACGCGTCGGACAGCGCGACGACGTGGTCGATCTGCACCTCCGCGCTGCGGGGCCCGCGCTCGAACTCGATCACCTCGTCGGTGTACGGGTCCGCGAGCGTGCCGGTGAGCACCACGCAGTCGTGCGTCCCCTCCTCGAACGTCACGTCCGTGAGGTCACGCGCGAGCACGTCGTTGCGGGTGTCGCAGCCGTTGCGGTCGACGTCCGCCCACGCGGGGCCGAACTGCTCGCGGTCGTAGCCCGTCTTCGGGGCGCGGCCCTTGACGTCGAGCGCGGCGAGCTCGGAGCGGGCGCGGTCGAGATCGGCGGCGGTGACCGGGAACCGCGCGGACTCCCGGGCGTCGGACCACACCGGGATCCCGGCGCCGAGGGCCACCGCGATCACCAGCACCAGCCACGCCCAGCCCAGCCGCCGGCCGGCGCGACTCCTCCGGCTCGTCGCAAGCGGGCGGCGTCGGGGCGAGGCGGGCAGGGTGCTGCGGGCGGAGCGGGCGGTGCTGGTCACCGCGGAACGGTCGCACACGGGACCGACACGACACCTCCTCCCGACCCGGCTCGGCGCGCCGCCCCGGAGCCACGGGCGCGGCCTAGCGTCGGTGCGGGAGGTGGCGCGGTGCGCTCGAGGCGTGACCAGGGCGGACGCCCGTGGGTGGGAACCGCGGTGGCGGCCGTGCTCGTCGTGGCGGCGGGGCTCGCGACCGCGCGGTACGGCTCCGGGGCCGTTGCCGACGCGCTGGGGGACGCCCTGTACGCGGCTCTCGTGACGCTGCTCGTCGGGCTCGCCGTGCCCCGGTGGTCGACCCCGGCCCGGGCCGCCCTCGCGGTCGGGCTGTGCTGGGCGGTCGAGCTGGCCCAGCTCACCGGCGCCCCGGCGGCCGCCGCGGACGCGTGGCCGCCGGTGCGGTACCTGCTCGGCACGACCTTCGTCGCCACCGACCTGCTCTGGTACGCGGTCGGGGTCCTGCTGGCCACGTGGGGCACGGTGCTCGTCTCCCGGGTCGGCGGCGCCCGGCGCGTCGCGATCACCCGAGGCTGACGGGCGGGCACCGCCCCGCGCGAGGGCGTGCGCTCGCCGCCTGGGGACGCGGCGCCGCGGTCGTCCTGTGGTCGTCCCGGTGCGCCCGCGGCATCATGGCGACGTCGCCGTCAGCCCGCGCCGCAGCCCGACGGGCGACACGAGGAGGGCCGATGCGCGAGGTCGTCGCGAGGACCGCGCGTCCTGGGCGCTGGCTGTGGGCCGGGGCAGCCGGGCAGGCTCTCCTCCTGGCGTCCTGGGTGCCACGCCTGGGCGGCGAGGACCATGGCCTCGCCGTCGTTTTCGTGAGCCTCTCCGGACTGCTCATCGTGATGGCCGTGGTCCTCGCCCTCACCGACCTCCGGGCGACGCTTGTGCTCACCGATGACGCTCTGCTCCTCGAGCGGCGGTGGCGCCCGTTGCGCGTCCCCCGGGAGGCGGTCCTGGCGGTGGACGGCAACATCCACGGCCGGCCCTCCTGGTCGGAGTCCGTGGTCGTCACCGTGGCCGGTCGGGACCGGCCTGTGCGGCTCGGGGGGTTCGAGGTGCACGCCCGGGTGCTGATCCCGCGGCTGCAGGAGTGGTCCGGGGTCGGGGACACGGCGCCGGCGTCCGAGGACTCCGCGTCCCCGACCTGACCGGGCTACTCGCAGCCCACGCCGTCCCCGTCACGGTCGAGCGCAGCCCGGTAGCCCGGGTCGCCGGAGCGGACGGGCGCCGCGCCCGCGGCCCGGGCTGCGTCGCAGTTCTGGTAGTAGACGGAGCCGCCGCCCGACGCGGTGGTGCCGCCGGCGGTCGTGCTGCCCCCGGACGTCCGGGTGGACGCGGTGCTCGCTGCCGCCTCCCGGGCGGCGACCGCGGCCTCGCGGGCTCCGAGGTCCGCCGCGGTGGCGTCGAGCTCGGCACCGCGCTGGTCGAGCTGCGCCTGGAGCGCCGCGAGCTCGTCGGCGCGGGCGGTCTGCTCGTCCGCGGTGGTCTGCTGGGCGGTCTCGCCGTCGGTCAGCGCCTGCTCGCGCGCCGCGGCGTCGCCCTCGCGCGCGTCCAGGTCGGCGGCGCGGCCGTCGAGGTCGGCCGTGACGCCGTCCAGACGCTCCTGCTCCGCGGCGACGGCGGCCCGCTCGTCGGAGGAGGCGGCGGACACGCCGCCCGCCCCGACCCCGACGCCGGTGACGAGGCCCACGACCAGCCCGGCGACGCCGAGGACGACCGCACGTCGTCGGCCGCCCGGACGCGCGGGTGCGGGCGCGAGCGGCCCGCCGGGCGCCGGCGCCCACGCGGCGGGACCCGAGGGCGGGCCCGCAGGCGGCATCGGGGGGACGGCGCTCGCCGGTCGGGCGTCCGGTGCCGGGCCGGTGGGCCGGAAGTCGGAAGAACGTGCCATGTCGTGGTCCCCCTGCGTCCGTGGGCCGCACCTGCGCGGCCGCGTCGAGGTGCTCATCGGCCGGCGCGCGGCCCGGGTTGAGGGGCCCCAGGTCCCGCGGCCGGTGACCGGGGGGTGCCAGCACCCGGGGTGCACCGGGGCCGTGACGGGGAATCGGCGTCGCGCCCGCTCGCCCGCCCCGCCAGACTGGCCGCGTGGTGCGCGAGCTCGTCGTCCTCGGGACGGCCTCCCAGGTCCCCACCCGTACGCGCAACCACAACGGGTACCTGCTCCGCTGGGACCGGGACGCGTACCTGTTCGACCCGGGGGAGGGCACGCAGCGCCAGCTCACGCTGGCCGGCGTCGCGCCGCCGTCGATCACCCGCATCTGCCTCACCCACGTCCACGGCGACCACAGCTACGGCCTGCCCGGCGTGCTGTCCCGGATGGTGCTGGACCGGGTGGAGCACCCGGTGCACCTGCACTACCCGGCGGAGGGCGAGGCGGTGGTGCGGGCGCTGGTCGGGCTCGCGACGCCCGGGCTCGACCTGCGGCTGCATCCGCACGGGGCGGCGGGCGAGGTGGCGGAGGGGTTGTCGGTGGAGCCGTTGCGGCACCGGGTGCAGACGTTCGGCTACCGGCTCGCCGAGCCCGACGGTCGGACGCTCCTGCCGGACCGGCTCGCAGCGGCGGGGATCACCGGGCCCGCGGTGGGCGAGCTGCAGCGCGCGGGGCGGCTCGGCGCGGTCCGGCTCGCGGACGTCAGCGTGCCGCGGCGCGGCCAGCGGGTGGCGGTCGTCATGGACACGGCCCCGTGCCCAGGCGCCGAGGCGCTCGCGGACGGGGCCGACCTGCTGCTCGCGGAGTGCACGTTCGCCGACGTGGACGCGGAGCTCGCCGCGGAGTACCGGCACCTGACCGCGGGGCAGGCGGGGGCGCTCGCGGCGCGGGCCGGCGCGCGCACGCTGGTGCTCAGCCACTTCTCCGGGCGGTACGAGGACCTCGAGCCGCTGGGGGAGCAGGCGCGCGCGGCGGCGGGGTCCGCCGCGGTGCACGTCGCGCACGACCTGGACCGGTTCGGCCTGCCCCGGCGCCGCGCGACGGCGTGACGCGGGCTCAGTCCCGCCGAGGAGCCACCCCGCGCACGTCGTCCACGGGGAACCGCCGCCGCGCCTCGGCCTGCTTGTCGAGCGTCGCGGCGAGCACGTCGACGCCGAGCACGTCCGCGAGCCGCAGCAGGTAGACCAGGACGTCGGCGATCTCCTCGCCGGCGCGACGTCGGCGGTCGGGGTCGGCGAAGTGCGCGACCGCGTCGCCGGCGGGCAGCCACTGCACGAGCTCGGCGAGCTCGCCGACCTCCCCGACCAGGGCGAGCACGAGCGACTTCGGGTCGTGGAACTGCTCCCAGTCCCGCTCCTCGCTGAACTCGCGGATGAGTGCGGTC
The DNA here is from genome assembly GCF_019265565.1 of Cellulomonas sp. PS-H5. Classification (NCBI taxonomy): domain Bacteria; kingdom Bacillati; phylum Actinomycetota; class Actinomycetes; order Micrococcales; family Cellulomonadaceae; genus Cellulomonas; species Cellulomonas sp. PS-H5. The sequence goes on along the minus strand of NZ_JAHVCI010000045.1, from coordinate 15,213 downwards.
AGCCGGGCGAGGTCGCCGGTCCCGCCCTCGGCGGTGGATGCGTCGGTCACCCCCTCAGCGTGGCACGACCGCGCGTCGGCTCACGCGAGGAGCCAGGTGGGCGAGCGCAGGTAGCGCTCGGCCACCAGGACCGAGCCCGCCGGCTGCTCGGCGCGGAGCGCGCCGGACGGCCCGCCGCGCGGGTCCGTCACCGTCCGACCCAGCAGCTGCAGCCGGCGCAGCATCGACAGAGCGCACGCGGTCCGGGCGTCCTGCCGGGTCAGCGGTCGCACCTCCTGGTACCCGGACACCCAGGCCTGCGCGCGGTCGGGCGCGTCGGGCAGGTGCTCGACGTACGACAGCGCCGCGGCCAGGTCGAGGACGAACCAGGAGAACCCGCAGTCGTCGAAGTCGATCAGCGTGACGTCGTCGTCGCCGTCGAGGAGCAGGTTCCCGGGCCGCAGGTCGGCGTGCACGAGTCCCCAGGAGTCGGGGGCGCGCGACGCGTCGCGCAGGGCGTCCAGGGCGGAGTCGCGGGCCCGCCCCAGCAGCGCGAGGTCCGCCGGAGGCAGGCGCGCCTGCTCCCACGCACCCCACCGGCTGCCCGGCCCGACCAGGTCCGCGGGCTCCCACGTGGGCCGGACGAAGTCGCGGGGCCGGTGGAAGCCGAGGGCGTGCTCGTGCAGCAGGGCGGCGGTGGTGCCGACCCGGCGGTGCCACGCCCCCGGGGCCGCGGCGCCGGGCCGTGCGCCGGCGAGCGCGTCCTCCAGCGAGGGCCCGGACACGTATTGCCAGGTCAGGCAGACCCAGTGCCGCTCCTCGTCGTCGGGCACCACGGCGACGTCCCGGCCGTCCACCGGCGGGACCACGACGGGCACCCGGACGGCGCCCGCCTCCCCCAGGGCGGCCATCCACGCCACCTCCGACTCGACCGCCGCGGTGTCCTCCATGTAGGCCGGCGGCGCGACCCGGGTCACCGCGACCGGCCGCCCGTCGACCGACACCCGGAAGGTCGCGTTGTGCGAGAGCGCCAGGAGGGCGACTTCCGTCCCCGGCGGGTTCCAGCCCCACGCCGCGCACAGGGCGGCATGCAGCCACCGCGGGGCGGGGGCGCCGACCGCCAGCCGCCCGAACGGCGGATCCGGCTCCGCGAGCCCGGTGCTCCCGGGTGAGTCGTCGGTCGTCATGGTCTGCCCCCGGGGTGCTCGCGTCGTCGCCGGGCCGTGCGGCCCGAGCCGAGTGTCGAGGGGCCGTGGCGCGCCGGGACAGGGGCCCGCCCGGGATTTCACGCAGGTGTCACCCGGGACCGGCGGCGGTGACGCCGCGGAAACACCGCCGTCCCCGGGCCGCCTCAGACGCCGACCAGCACCGCGCTCGCGTCCCAGAGCCGTCGGGCGAGGTCGGCGTCCGCGGCCTGCGGGGGCGGCACCGCGGCGCGGCCCTGCTCGAGGTACCCGCCGGGCTCCCAGTCGACCCCGGGCGTGCCGGCCGCGAGCGCCGCGAGGTAGCCGCCGCCCTGCTCGGGGGTGATCGTCAGCAGCCGGCGCAGGGGCGTGTGGTAGACGAACCGCATCAGGCTGCTCGTCTCCTTCGCGAAGCTGGTGGCGACGATGCCCGGGTGGAACGCGACCGCGGCGAGGCCCTCGGGCCCGTACCGGCGTTGGAGCTCGACCGTGTGCAGGACATTGGCGAGCTTGGCGTCGCCGTAGGCCCGCTCGGGGCGGTAGCCGCGCTCGTTCCCGAGGTCGTCGAGGTCGATCCGCCCCCAGCGCGCGGCCGCGACGCTCGAGGTGGCGATCACGGACGCGCGGCTCGCCACGAGCGTCGGCAGCAGCAGGTGCGTGAGCAGGAAGGGCGCGAGGTGGTTCACCTGGAGGGTGCGCTCGAACCCGTCGACGGTGACCGCGCGCGGGCCCATGATGCCGCCGGCGTTGTTGGCCAGGACGTCGATCCGCGGGTGGGCGGCGCGCAGCTCGGCGCCCAGGCGGTGCACCTGGTCGAGCTCGGCGAAGTCGGCGAGGTGGTGCGGGGCGCCGAGCTCCGCGGCGACGGCGGCGGTGCGCGCCGGGTCGCGGCCGACCAGCACGACGCGCTCGCCCTGGCCCGCCAGCCGGCGCGCGGCGGCGGCGCCGATGCCGTCGCTGGCGCCGGTGATCACGATCGTCCGTCCGGGCACGCGGTCCTCCGCCGTCGGGGTGCCGAGCCGGGTCCGGACCGGTCCGCGACACCCTAGGGTGCTGCCGTGACCCCCGCCTCCCCGGCCGCCCGCCGTCGCGCCCGCACGTCCGCCGTCCGCACCTCCGAGCCGCGCCTGGTGCCGCCGGTGCTGGTCCGCGACCACCGCGTGCGGGTACCCGTCGACCGCGAGGACCCGTCCCGGTACCCGACGATCGAGGTGTTCGCGCGCGAGCTGGTCGACCCGGCCCGCGACGGCGAGGACCTGCCGCTGCTGCTGTTCCTGCAGGGCGGCCCCGGCGGGATGGGCCCCCGGCCGTTCGGCGGCGGCTGGTGGTCGACGGCGCTGCGCACGCACCGGGTGGTGCTGCTCGACCAGCGCGGCACGGGGCGGTCGTCCCGGGTCGACGGCCGGACCATCGCCCGGTTCGGATCGGGCGACGAGGCGGCCGACTACCTGGCGTGCTTCCGGGCGGACGCGATCGTCGAGGACGCCGAGGCCGTGCGCCGCGCGGTGTACGGCGGGCGGCGGTGGGCGACGCTCGGCCAGTCCTACGGCGGGTTCCTCACGCTCACCTACCTGTCCCGGCACCCCGAGGCGCTGACCGCCTGCTACGTCACCGGCGGCCTGCCGGGCGTCGCGGCGACCGCCGAGGACGTCTACGCCAGGACGTTCCCGCGGCAGGCCGCGCGGGTCGCCGCGTTCGCGCGCCGGTACCCGGAGGACGTCCAGCTGCTCGGGGCGCTCGCGGACCGGCTCGCCGCCGGCGACGTGACGCTGCCCGACGGCGACCCGTTCACCGTGCGGCGGCTGCAGACCCTCGGCATGCCGCTCGGCATGAGCACCGGGGTCGACGCGCTGCACTGGCTGCTCGACACCGTCGACCTCGACGCGGACGGCGCGCCCGACGACGCGTTCGCTCTCGCCGTGCAGGCCCAGACCGGGTTCGACGCGAACCCGCTGTACGCGGTGCTCCAGGAGGTCATCTACCACCAGGGGGAGCGCGACGGCGGCTGGGCGGCGCAGGCCGAGCTCGACCGCCGGCCCGACCACGCGCCCGACGCCCGGCCGCTCGCGCTGACCGGGGAGGCGGTGTTCCCGTGGATGTTCGACGACATCCGGGCGCTGCGGCCGTTCCGGGCCGCGGCGGAGGCGCTCGCGGCCCGCACGTCCTGGCCCTCGCTCTACGACACGGAGCGGCTGGCGGCCAACGAGGTGCCGGTCGCCGCGGTGCAGTACGTCGACGACCCGTACGTGGACCTCGACCTGGCGACCGCGACCGCGGACGCCGTCGGGAACGCGCAGGTCTGGGTGACCAACGAGTACCTGCACGACGGCCTCCGCGCCGCGGGCGACGTGATCCTGCCCCGCCTGGTGGACCTCGCGGCGGGCCGCTGGACGGTCACCCGACCCTGACCCGCGGGACGCGCCGGTGCGCCCGCCGAGCGCGGCAGGTCGCGCCGAGCGCGGTAGCAGGAGCCACCGCGCTCGGCGTGAACCCCCGCGCTCGGCGGACCTGCCTCAGAGCAGGCGGCGGGAGCCCGGGCGCACGACCCGGAGCCAGCGGTAGCCGTACGCGGGGAGCTCGACCTCGACCCGGCCGTCCGGGTCGACCTCGCACGCCCCGTCCTCCAGCAGGTCGACCAGGCGGACCGGGTCGTCGTCGCCCGCCGCGCTGCGGTCGGTGGCCGTCCCGTCCGCCGGTCCCGCGTCGCCGGGCTCGCGGACCAGGTCCCGCAGCCGCAGCGGCACGGTGACCGCCTCCGGGCCGAGGTTGTGCACCGCGATCATCGAGGCGTCCTGCCAGGTCGACCGGTGCGCGAGCACGGCGGCGTGCGGCTGGTCGAGGATCTCCGCCCGCTCCGCCCAGCCGAGCTCGGGGCACTCCCGGTAGCGCCGGACCAGGGTCTTGACGAACGACAGCAGCGAGTCCGGGTCCCGGCGCTGGTCGGCGACGTTGACGTGCGCGGGCGCGTACCCGCCCTCGGTCACCGGCCCGGCGAGCCGGCGCGGGGCCGCGGCCGAGAACCCGCCGTTGCGCCCGGACGTCCACTGCATCGGCGTCCGGACCGCGAGCCGGCCGTCGGCGGCGAGGTTCTCGCCCATGCCGATCTCCTCGCCGTAGAACAGCACGGGCGTGCCGGGCAGCGTGAACAGCAGGGAGTAGACCATCCGGATCCGGCGGGGGTCCCCGTCGAGCATCGGCGGCAGCCGGCGGCGCAGCCCGCGGCCGTAGAGCTGCATGTCCTCGTCGGGGCCGAACGCCGCGAACACCTCGGCGCGCTCGTCGTCGGACAGCTTGTCCAGGGTCAGCTCGTCGTGGTTCCGGACGAACGTCGCCCACTGCGCGTCGTGCGGGATGTGCGGGCGGTCGCGCAGCGCCTGCGCGAGCGCGCCGGCGTCCTGCCGGGCCAGCGACAGGTACATCTGCTGCATGGCCACGAAGTCGAACTGGAGGTTGAGCTCGTCGCCTTCCGCGGACCCGTCGCCGTCCTGGTCGCCGAAGAACATCCGCTGCTGCTCGTACGGCAGGTTGACCTCGCCCATGAGGATCGCGTCCCCGGTCCGCCGGCTCAGGAACGACCGCAGCGCCTTGAGGAACTCGTGGGGGTGCTCGATGTCGTCGTGGGGGCTGTTCGCGGCGTCGGCGAGCATGAACGGCACCGCGTCCACCCGGAACCCGGCGAGCCCGAGCTCCGCCCAGTAGCCGACGACCTTGGCGATCGCGTCGCGGACCTGGGGGTTCGCGGTGTTGAGGTCGGGCTGGTGCCGGTAGAACCGGTGCCGGTACCAGGCGCCGGCCTGCTCGTCGTACGTCCAGATCCCCTGCTCCTGGTCGGGGAAGACCACCTCGTCCGCCGTGGGCGGCGGCTCGTCCGTGCGCCAGACGTAGAAGTCGCGGAACGGGTTGTCCGGGCTGCTCCGCGCGGCCTTGAACCACGGGTGCCGGTCGGACGTGTGGTTGACGACCAGGTCGGCGATGACCCGGATGCCGCGGTCCTTCGCGGTCCGGACGAGCTCGACCAGGTCGCCGGCGTCGCCGAGCCGCGGGTCGACCCCGAAGAAGTCGGTGATGTCGTAGCCGTCGTCGCGGTCGGCGGTCGGGTAGAACGGCATCAGCCACAGGCAGGTGACGCCGAGGTCGGCCAGGTGGTCGAGCCGCTGCACCAGGCCCGGCAGGTCGCCGACGCCGTCGTCGTTCCAGTCCATGAAGGTCTCGACGTCCAGGCAGTAGACGACGGCGTTCTTCCACCACAGGTCGCCGGTGTCGCGGATCCTCATGCGGCGTCCGTCCCCTCGGTGCCCGCGTCCACGGCCCGCAGCGCCGGGAGCAGGTGCTCGGCCGCGAGGTCGATGAACGCGTCCAGCGACGACGGCGGGTGCGTCACCGTCGGCGCGGCGTCGTCGTGCTTGCCGTGGTCCGGCCGGACGTCGGTCGCCACCTGGTGCAGGTAGACCTCGTCGAAGCCGACCTCGACCAGCTCGACCAGGCGGTCCCGGAGCCGGGCCGGGTCGTGCTCGATCACCACCCCGGTGCTCAGCGTGTCGTCGTCCACGGTGGCGGCCAGCTCGTCGAACGCCTCGGGCGTCGCGATGTCCCACGCGGCCGGCGGCCCGGCGGCGTTGCCCGCCCACTGCTCACGCGCCAGCCGCCAGGCCTCATCGGGGTGCGACGCGTACGACACGTGCACCTGGAGCGCGATCGGCCCGCGGCCGCCCGCGTCCCGGTACTCCCCGACGACCCGGCGCATCGTCTCGAGGTCCTGGTTGACCGTGACCAGGCCGTCGGCCCAGTCGGCGTGCGCCCGGGCGGTCTCCGGCGTCACGGCGGGGCCGATCAGCCGGGGCGGCACCTCGGGCAGCGTCCAGAGCTGGGCGCGGTCGACCGTGACGAGCCCGTGGTGCGTGACCTCCTCGCCGGCGAGCAGCGCGCGGATGATCTGCACGCACTCGCGCAGCCGGGCGTCGCGCTCCGGCTTCGGCGGCCACGGATCGCCGGTGATGTGCTCGTTCATGTTCTCGCCCGAGCCGAGCGCGACCCAGAACCGCCCCGGGTACATCGCGGCGAGGGTGGCGGCCGCCTGGGCGATGATCGCCGGGTGGTAGCGCTGGCCGGGCGCGTTCACGGTCCCGAACGGCAGCCGGGTGGTGGCCAGTGCGGAGCCGAGCCAGGTCCAGGCGAAGCCGGAGTGGCCCTGGTTCGTGCCCCACGGTGCCCAGTGGTCGGAGCACATGGCGGCGTCGAAGCCGGCCTCCTCCGCGTGCTGGACCGCCGCGAGGAGGGCGGACGGGTGGACCTGCTCGTGCGAGCTGTGGAAGCCGACGCGGGTGGTCATGCCCCCTGTTCCTACCGGCTGCGGGACCGGTCCGCGCGGCGAACCGGCACGCCGCCGCCGGGCGGGACCGCGGTCAGATCGGCTGCCCGACGCCCCAGGCCGAGGCCTCCGCCGCGCGGGTCGGCGTGTCCAGCCGGTCCAGCACCGCGTCGAGCAGCGCCGCCACCGCGGTGCCGGCGTTCACCTCCTGCCCGCCGTGCCGGCAGGTGACGCGCAGCCGGGCGCCCTCGACGACCCGGTCGGCGGCGGCGTGCAGCTCGACGTGCAGGAACGGGCCCGACGGCGGGAGGTTCAGCAGGTCCGCGACCGCCCGCAGCCAGCCGCGGCCGAGAACGGCGCGCGCCGTCGTCGGGGAGGGCGTCGTCACGCGGTAGCGGCTCGCGCGGGTCACGGCGACGAAGGTCGCGAGCGCCTCCTCCGGCGGGACGTCGGCCGTCAGGTCGATGGTCGGACGCGCGCTGTGCCGCAGCGGCCAGGGGCGGACGCGTCGGGCGCTCACCGGGTACCGCCGCCTCGCGATCGCGCCGTCATGGCCGTCCCCCTCCGACGGTCGCGACGGTAGCGGCCGGGGTCGCAGCGCGAGGCGTCCTCATCGGCACCGGGCGAGGTGCAAGGGACGTCACAGCGCCCCGGGCCCTTCGGCCGCGGATCGGTCCGGGGGGACGACGTAGGCTTCTGCGACGTGGCGACCTTCTCCGCCGTGACGCGCGCGCACATCCTCCAGGCCATCGCCGAGCACGACTCCCGCGGGGCCGATGCCTTCCTCGGCGTCTACGGCTTCCCCGCCGGCGGCGGCTTCTTCCTCCACGAGGACCGTCCGTACCCGGCGACCGCGATCCTCGGGGTGGCGCACCGGTTCGCGACCGGGCGGCTCGCCGGCGCCGACGAGTTCCACGGCGGCGAGGAGGCGGCGCAGGCGCTGCTGGCCCGGCGCGGGTTCGACGTGCCGCAGGCCGCTGCCGCCGCGCGCGCCGCCGCCCCGGCGCGGACGCGGTCGGCTGCCCCGAAGGCGCCGCGGGCGCCTCGCGCCGCCGCGACCCCGCGGGCGAGGAAGCCGGAGCCGGTCGAGTTCACGAAGACCTGCCCGACGTGCTCGATGGTGCTCCCGGGCACGGGGATCTGCGACTACTGCGACTGAGCCGCTCCTGCGGTTGAGCCGGTCCCGCGACGGCCGCGCTCCTGCGACCGACTCGCTCTGCAGGTGAGGCGCCGCCTCGGCTGGATGGCTACCGCGACACCGCCGGCGCCCCGCCCGGCGCGGGCTGCCGGATCGCGTACCCGAGGTCGACGAGCGCCTCGGCCGCGCCCGCCGGGTCGTCCCGGACCGCGGCGCGGAGCTGGACCGCGCGCCACCGGGTCCGTCCCGCGCAGACCGCCGCGCGCCAGCCGGGTCGGGTGTCGAGGCCGAACTCCCGGACCAGCATCTCGAGCACGTCCTCGAACGACGGGCGGAACCGGTGCCCGCCGAGCGGGAAGTGCAGCGTCGACACCCGCGGCACCCGGCCCCGGCGGACCGCCGAGGTGCGGGCCCGGCCGCGCAGCCGGTGCCCGGCCGCCATCATCGCGAACACCAGCTCGTCGCGGTGGCCGTGCACGTTGAGGTGCGCCGCCGGGACGTTGTCGTCGGAGCCCGCGTCGTAGTCGTACCGGAACAGCGGCTCCTCGGTGCCCTCGGCGACCGCCGCGATCGTGGACCGGCGGACGGCGAGGAAGCGGCCGGTGTGGTCCCAGCCGCAGTCGAAGGACGCGCGCAGCCGGAGCACGACGAAGCCGTCGACGGCCAGCGGTATCCCGTCGGCCGGCTTCTGCTCGACCAGCAGGTGCGACCGTGGCGTGGCCGTGGGCCGTACGTCGAAGGTCCCGACGTCGTCGCCGGCCACGACCCCGTGCAGGGTGCGGCGCAGGTCCTCGGCGAACCGCTCCGCGACGGTCGCGAGGTCGTCGTCGCCCGCCTCGGGACCGGCCCCGGGCGGTGCGCCGCCCCCCGCTGCTCGGTCACTCACCGAGCAACCGGCCCAGCGCGAGGTACTCCTCGTACGCGATGCGCTGCTCGCGGGAGAGCTGCCAGGTCTCGTACCGCTCCTCGATCGTCTCGAGGTCGAGACCGATGCTCGCGAGCTCCTTCGCCCGCTTCTCCCGCATCTCCTCCTCGGTCATGATGATGAGCCGGCCGTAGCTCTTGGGGATGACCTGCATGATCGTTCCTCGGACGTCGACGGGCGATCCCTCGGGGCGGCTGCCGGACCGACGCCGATCACGCTAGCGGCACCCCGCTCTGCGCTGTCCAGCCCCATCTCCACGCGCGCCGGAGCGGCCCGCCGCCGCCCCGTCACCCGCGCTCACCCCCGCGCGGGCACCACCGCGTCGACCGCCTCGAGAATCTTGTCCAGCACCACCGCGCGGTCGAACTGCAGCGCGAACTCGCGCGCCGCGTCGGCCCACTCCTCGCGCTCGGCACCCGCGATGCCGAGCGCCCGGTCGAGGGCCGCCGCGATCGCGGCAGGGTCATCGACCGGCACGATGATCGCCGTGTCGCCCACGGCCTCCGGGATGCCGCCGGTGTCGGTGGTGATGACCGGGCCGCCGCCGGAGAGCATCTTCTCCACGAGCGCGATGCCGAACGTCTCGACGAACTCCGGTCGCGGCTTGCTCGGCAGCACGTACGCGGCGGCGCCGGCCATGAGGTGCGGCTTCTCGTCGTCGGACACGTCGTCGAGGAACAGCACCCGGTCGGCCACCGGCGAGGCAGCCGCGTGCGCGCGCAGCTGCGCCGCCTCGGGCCCGTTGCCCGCGATCACCAGGCGGTGCGTCGTCGGGGCGCCGCTGGCGGCGTAGCCGTCGATGAGGTCGTCCACGCCCTTCGCCGCGGCGAGCCGGGACAGGTAGAGCACGTACCCGTCACGGTCCAGGCCCCGGGCTCCGAGCACCGCGTCCGTCGCGGCGTCGTCGCGCGCGAGGTACTGCGCGACGTCGACGGCGGGGTAGGAGATCCGGACCCGCTCCCGGCACTGCGCGGCGAACGTCGTGCCGTGCTTCGCGTCGAGCGCCTCCGCCTCGGTGATGATCAGGTCGCGGGTGTACTCGGACACGGCCAGGCAGACGTCGTGCTCCAGGTAGGACGCGAGCACGTGCGCGGCAGCCCCGAACTGGTCGGCCTCGACGCAGGCGCGCACGACGTTGGTGACGTCCGAGCCGACCGCCTCGGCGACCGTCGTGACGTTCACCGGCAGGCCGGTGCGCCGGGCGACGTGCACCGCGTCGGCGACGGCCGTGGCGTGCGGGCTGAGGTACAGCGACAGCGCGACGGTGGGCACCCCGTCCGTGAACAGCTCGACCAGCCGGCCGATCAGCCCGGCCACGTAGCGGCCGTCGGGCACCTTGTAGTCGCCGACCGGGCCGGGACGCTCCACGACCACGCCGTCGCGGTACGGCATGACCCGGTCGAGCGGCTTGAGCGGCAGCCCGGCGGCCTGCAGGCGGTCGATCGGCCAGGTGACGATCCGGACCTCGTCGAACCCGCGGTCCAGCGCGGCCTCCGCGAGGTTGCGCGCCTCCCCGGAGTGGCCGCAGATCACCGGGTCGGCGCGCACGACGATCACCAGGCGGCGGTCGACCCGGCGCGCGGGTGCGGCGTCGGCGGTGGGGCTGAGGGTCGCGTCGGTCACGGCAGGCCTCCGGGAGGGTCGTGCGGAAGGGGTGGGGAGCGCGGGGTGCGGGCGGTCAGGCGCCGGTGCTGAGGGACGGCGGTCGCCCGGCGGCCGTCCAGGGGCCGGGTTCCGGGCCGAGGTCGACCTCGAGCCGCCCGCCGGCGTGCAGCTCGGTCCCGGTCAGCCAGGTGCGGTCGAGCTCGACCCCGTCGAGCCGGACCCGCTGCACGTACTGCGCCGGTCCGTCGGGCTCGGGTTCGACGAACCCGCTGGTCTCGATCGTGAACGGCTTGCCGCCGACGTCGATCCGGGCCTCGCGCCAGGCGGGCGCGTTGACCAGGAACAGGTTCTGGCCGGCGACCGGGAACAGCCCGAGCGTCGCCCAGACGTACCAGGACGACAGCCCGCCGGAGTCGTCGTTGCCGGGAAGGCCGCCGCGGCCGGTGCCGAACTGCTGCTGCGTGACGGCGTGCACCACCTCGGCGGTGCGGTCGGGGCGCCCGGCGTACTGGTACGCCCAGGGTGCCTCCATGTCCGGCTCGTTGTTCAGGCCCTCGAACCGGTGCAGCGCGTAGCCGGCGAGCATCTCGTCCTCGGACGGTGCGAGACCGGGCTGCTTCACGGGGTCGGCGTCGTAGCCGAAGAACCGGTCCAGCAACGCCACGAACGCGTCGTCGCCGCCGGCCAGGTCGATCCGCGCCGCCATGTCGTGCAGCAGCCGGAACGAGTAGTTCCACCGGCCGCCCTCGTAGAACGTCGAGTCGCGGAGCAGCCCGGTCGCCGGGTCGAACGCGTTCCGCCACCGGCCGGCGAGCGGGGCGAACTGGTCGAGGAGCGTCCGGTCGCCGACCTGCCGGGCGATCACCGCCGTGCAGAAGTAGCCGAACGCGAGGTCCAGCGTGTGGCTGATCGGGTGCGTGCGGCCGTGCAGCAGGAACTCCTCGCCGTACGTCCGGCGCAGGTCGTTGTGCAGGTGCACGAGCGCCCAGTCCCAGTCGAACGGCAGACCCAGCGCGCACAGGTCGGCCAGGAACGTGTGCGCGAGCGCGCTGCCCTGCCGGGAGAACCGGTCCGCACCGCGCGCCATGCGGTAGCCGATGGGGAAGTTCCCCTCCTCCTCGGCGATGTGCAGGATCGCGGTCGCGAGCTCGACGGCCTTGTCCGGGACCAGCGCCGTGAGCAGCGGGAGCTGTGTGCGGTAGATGTCCCACATCGTCGCGATGTCGTACGCGAACGGGGTATCCGTCGGCCAGAACGGGCTCTCGTCCGGCGCCAGGCACGGCTTGATCAGCGAGTGGTACAGCGCCGTGGACAGCACGGTCTGCTTGGCCGGGTCCGGGGTGTCGACCTGCACCTTGCCGAGCTGCCGGCGCCACTCGTGAGCGGTGCGGGCGCGGCGCTCCGCGAACGACGACGGCCCCGGCCCGCACTCGCGCACGAGGTTGGCGCGCGCCTGCTCGACGCCGCGCAGCGAGAAGCCGAACCGCAGCTCGACGACCTGGCCCGGCTCGGTCGGCCCGGCCCACATCAGGCCGAACGGCCGCAGGGTCGTCGGGCGGATCCGGTCGAAGTCGAGCCGGGTGCCGCCCGGCATCAGGCGGCGGTCGTACCAGAGCAGCTGCCGCCACTGCGGGGTGTCGCACTCCACGTGCACCGCGAGCGGCGCGCCCTCGACGGTGATCTCGCCCTGCGCGACGCCCGGCTCGACGGACTCCAGGTGCGCCCGCAGCGGGACGGTCCGGCCGTACGGGATGTCGAGGCCGCCGAGGCTGAGGTCGATGACCAGCCGGGCGTCCCGGTGCGCGGGGAACGTGTACCGGTGCACCGCGGACTTCGGGCCGACGGTGATCTCGCACCGGATGCCGGAGTCGAGCGTCGCGGCGTAGTACCCGGGCTCGGCGCGCTCGTCCGACACCTCCCAGAGCTGCCCGAGGTCGTCGAGCGGCTGCAGCATCGGCGTGACGCGGACGTAGTTGTAGTACTTGCGGATCGCGCCGGTGCCGGACTGCTGGAAGTGCGTGAAGCCGGAGGCCCGCTGGCTCGCGTGCAGGGCCGGCGGGAGCCCCTCGGTCGACAGGTCGTACCGGCCGTACCCCGTGGGGTAGGCGCCCGAGTACGCGCACGCGCTGACCATGCCGAGCGGGTACGTCGCGCCGGGGTGCGTGTTGCCCACCTGCGGCTTCGGCCACCACCAGGTGGCGGCGAGCCCGGACTGCGGGGGGAGCGACGTGGCCTCGGTGCCGATGAACGGGTCGACGTGCTCGAACACCTCGCGTCACCTCCCGTCGGGTCCGGCCGTCCGGGCGCGTCCGTGCGACCGGTGGACGGGACCGTACGCGCGGAAGGTGTCCGGGGGGTTACGGCGCGCCAGCAGGTCGGCCGCTGGTCCGAACGGGGGACGGGGGTCGTCCCGGGTCATCACCCGGCCGCGAGCGGCCGAGAGGGAGAGCATGACCGAGGCGCAGCCGCTCCCGCCCGCCGGGTGGTACCCCGACGGGGTGACGCCCGCGGTGCTCCGCTGGTTCGACGGCGCGGCGTGGACCGAGCACACCGCGCCGGACCCGGCGGCGCAGGCCGCGGCGCCCTCACAGGCCCCGGACCCGGCTCCTGCGTCGACCCCCGCGCCGCTGCCCGGCGGACCGATCCCGGACGCCCCCGCGCACCGGCTGCCCGGCGCGCACGCCGCCCGTGCAGCGGGAGCTCCGGCGCACGCCCGGCACCGCACGGCTCCCGTTCCGGTCGGCGGTGCGAGCGCCGCCCAGCCCGCCCGCGCGCTCGCGGGCGCGACCACCGGGGTGTACGCGGCCACGCCGTACGCCGCCGCCGGTCCTGCCTACGCCGCCGTCGCGCCTGCCGGCCCCTGGTACCCCGAGCCCGCCCGGCTCGGCGCCGGCCCCCGGGACGCCGTGCACTGGCTGCTCCCGACGGGCCGGTCCTGGCAGTCGATCGTCGCCGGCTACGTGGGCCTGTTCGCGCTGCTGATCTGGCCGCTCGGCCCGTTCGCGGTCTGGTTCGGGCTGTGGGGGCTCCGCAGGGCGCGGACCGGCGGCCACGGGCGCGGGCGCGCGGTGTTCGCCGTCGTCGTGGGCGCGGCCGCCACGGCGCTGCTCGCCTACCTGCTCGCCTCGGGTGCCCTGACCACCTGAAGCGCGGGCGCGCCGACGCCCGCCCGGGCCACCGTGAGGGTGACCCGGGCGGGCGTCCGTGCGTCCGCGCCGGCGGTCAGGGCCGGGTGCGGGTCAGTGCCGCGCGCCCAGGCCGGTCAGCTCGCCCCAGGCCCAGCCGGCCAGGTCGCCCTGGACCGGGCCGGTGGCCAGCGAAGGGTCGACCGTGTCGGCCGCCGAGGACCAGGTGCTGGTGCTCGTGGTGCCCTCGTCGGTCGTGAGCGTGTCGGTGTCCTTCGTCGCGGACTCCGACTGGAGCGTGCCGGCGGCCCGCGCGCCGTCGAACCACAGCGGCGCGGTCAGGTCGAGCATCCCGTCGGCGGTGCCGAGGACGGTGCCGGCCTCGTCATCCGCACCCGAGCGGGTGGCGGAGTCCCCCGTGGCGGCCAGCTCGGGGAGCAGGGCCAGCTCGCCGAGGCCGAGCGCGCCGCCGGTGCGGGTGGCGTCGGTACGCTCGGAGGTGGACTCGCGGGTGACGTCGTCCGTGCGGACGCCCTCGGTGGCCGAGGACCACGAGGCGCGCTCGTCGGTCAGCCACGCGTCGGCGCCGCCGAACATGATCGGCGTCGCGACGCCCAGGTCGCCGGAAGTCGCCGAGGCGCCCTCCGCGGCGTCGTCACGGGCGCTGAGCGCCTGCACGGTGCTGCCCTGCAGCCAGGCCGCAGGGTCGGCGGTGAGCTCGCCGGTGGTCAGGCCGAGCGAGGTCGCCGACTCGTCGGCGGTCTCGGTCCGGGTCCAGGCGGCGTCGCCGTCGCCGTCGGTGCGCATCGTCCAGGCCTCGTCGGCGCTGCCGCGCTCGTCCGTGATCCCGGCGGTGAGCCCGCCGAGGTTGACCGGGCTGGACAGGTCGACGTCGCCGGTCCCGCCGGAGGTGCCGGCCGCCGCGTCGTCGCGCGCGTCGGAGGCCGAGCCCGCCGACCAGGCCGAGCCGTCGAGCACGGCGACCGGGTCGAGCGTCGTCTCGCCCAGGCCGAGCACGCCGGACGTGGTCGAGCTGCTGGTGCTCGTCGCGCCCTCGGTGACCGAGGCGCCCTGGTCGTCGGTGACGGTCGACCCGTGCGCCGACGCGTCCTGCGAGGTGGTGGAACCGGTGAGGGCGACGCCGCCGACCGAGACCGGGGCGGCGACCTCCGCGACGCCCTCGGTGCTGGTGGTGCCGGCGGCCGCGTCGTCGCCCGAGGACTGCTGCGACGCCGTGGCGCCCGACAGCATCGCGGCCGGGTCGATCGTGATCTCGCCGACGTCGATCCCGAGGTCGGAGGACGTCTGCGAGGCGTCCTGCCGGGTCTCGGTCGCGGTGCCCTCGTCGGTGGTCGTGGTGGTGCTCGAGCCGGAGGACTGCGCCGACCCGGTGGCGAGGCCGAGGCTCAGGCCGCCCAGGCTGATCGGCGCCGACACGGCCGCCTCGCCCGAGCCCTGGCTCAGACCGAACGAGTCGGTCGCCGAGCCGTCGTCGGCGAGCGAGACGCCCGCCCCGACGAGGAGCAGCCCGCCGGTGACCCCGGCGACGCCGAGGCTGCGCTTGATGAGGATCGAAGACATGTGAGGTGGTTCCTTCCGTCGCGCGCCGGTGGAGGCGCGCTGCTGATCGGGTGTCCGTCGGTCCGCCCGGACCGGCGCGGTGCACCGGGAGGCGGTGGCGGCCGGTGCGACCCCGGAGGGGGTCGGCGGCTGCCGGGACGCGATCAGTCGGGGCGGGAGCCCGGGCGGTCGGCGAGGGCCGCGGGGACGACGTCGTCCTGCGCGGCGCGGGAGCCCAGCTCGACGAGAGCGGGGAGCAGGAGGGCCGAGGCCGCCGTGGCGGCGTCGGCGGTGCCCGCGGCCGGGCCGGCGCCGCGCGCGCCGGTCGAGCCGGACGGGGCGGGGGCCGGGGCCTGCGAGGCGGGGACGCCCGGGGCCGGGGCGCCGGG
>NZ_JAHVCI010000044.1:0-38831 GCF_019265565.1 Cellulomonas sp. PS-H5 | reverse complement strand
CGCGGCGCCGACCGCGTCGAGCCCGAGCAGCGTCGGCTGCTCGGGCGCGGGGGCGCCCGCCGGGTCGGGTCCGTCCGCCACGCGGTCGCTCAGGACAGGGCGGAGCGCAGGGCGTCCACGCGGTCGGTGCGCTCCCAGGTGAACTCGGGCAGGTCGCGACCGAAGTGGCCGTACGCGGCGGTCTTCCGGTAGATCGGCCGCAGCAGGTCGAGGTCCCGGATGATCGCGGCGGGGCGCAGGTCGAACACCTCGCGGATCGCCGCGGTGAGCCGGTCGACCGGCACCGTCTCGGTGCCGAAGGTCTCGACGTACAGGCCGACGGGGTGCGCCTTGCCGATCGCGTACGCGACCTGGACCTCGCAGCGGCGGGCCAGGCCCGCGGCGACGACGTTCTTGGCGACCCAGCGCATCGCGTACGCGGCGGAGCGGTCGACCTTCGACGGGTCCTTGCCGGAGAACGCGCCGCCGCCGTGCCGGGCCATGCCGCCGTAGGTGTCGACGATGATCTTGCGGCCGGTGAGGCCCGCGTCGCCCTGGGGGCCGCCGACGACGAACTGGCCGGTCGGGTTCACGAGCAGCCGGTAGTCGCTGACGTCGAGGTCCAGGCCGGCGGACTCGAGCACCGGCGCCACCACGTGCTCGGCGATCGCCGGCGCGAGCTCGGTCTCCAGGTGCACGCCCGGGCCGTGCTGGGTCGACAGCACGACGGTGTCGAGCCGCACGGCACGGTCGCCGTCGTAGCCCACGGTGACCTGGGTCTTGCCGTCGGGGCGCAGGTTCGGGACCACGCCCTCCTTGCGGACGAGCGCGAGGCGCTCCGCGAGCCGGTGCGACAGCCAGATCGGCAGCGGGAGCAGGCTCTCGGTGTCGTCCGACGCGTAGCCGAACATGAGGCCCTGGTCGCCGGCGCCCTGCAGGTCGAGCGGGTCGTGGTCGGACGCGTCCTGCCGGGACTCCCACGCCTTGTCGACGCCCTGGGCGATGTCGGGCGACTGCTGCCCGATCGACACGGACACGCCGCACGAGTCGCCGTCGAAGCCGATGTCGGAGGACGTGTAGCCGATGCCCCGGACGACCTGCCGGATGATCTGCGGGATCTCGACGTAGGCGGTCGTGGTGACCTCGCCCGCGACGTGCACCAGGCCCGTGGTCACCATCGTCTCGACCGCCACGCGGGCGGTGGGGTCCTGCTCGAGGATCGCGTCGAGGATGGCGTCGGAGATCTGGTCGCAGACCTTGTCCGGGTGCCCCTCCGTGACGGACTCGGACGTGAAGAGGCGCATGTCGGCGATGGTCATGCGCACAGGCTAGCGGGGCGCGGGGACAACCGGAGTCACGCGGGCAGCACGCGGACGACCGCGTCCCACAGCCCGTCGGCGACCGCGTCCTTGCTGCCCTCGGCCGTCGCGACCACCTCGCCGCGGGCGTCCAGGACCGTGACGGCGTTGTGCTCGGCGCCGAACCCGAGGCCCCCGCCGACGGCGTTCACCGCGAGCAGGTCCGCCCCCTTGCGGCGCGCCTTGGCCCGGCCGTGGTCGAGCACGCCGCCCGTGTCGTCGCCCGTCTCGGCGGCGAACCCGACGACCACCTGGCGACGCCCGTCGGCCCGGGGCGGGTCGGCGACCAGCCCGGCGAGCACGTCGGGGTTCTGCACCAGCTCCAGCGGCAGCACGGAGCCGTCCGCCTGCTTCTTGATCTTGTGCGCGGACCCGGCGGCGGGCCGGAAGTCGGCGACGGCGGCGGCCATCACGACCACGTCGGCCTCCGCAGCGGCGGCGCGCACGGCGTCCTGCAGCTCGGCGGTGGTCTCGACCTCGACGACCCGCACGCCGGCCGGCGGGCGGACGCCGAGGTTCGCGGCGACCAGCGTCACCCGGGCGCCACGCGCCTGCGCGGTCCGGGCCAGGGCGACGCCCTGCTTCCCGGAGGACCGGTTGCCGAGGAACCGCACGGGGTCCAGCGGCTCGCGGGTCCCGCCCGCCGACACAACGACGGTACGCCCGGCGAGGTCCTGAGGCCGGGGCTTGCCCTCGGGATCGACCAGCGCGAGCGCGGCCGCGGCGATGGCGTCCGGCTCGGGCAGCCGGCCGGGGCCGCTGTCGGCGCCGGTCAGCCGGCCGGAGTCCGGGTCGAGCACGTGCACGCCGCGCTCACGCAGCGTCGCGACGTTGGCCCGGGTCGCCGGGTGCTGCCACATCTCGGTGTGCATCGCCGGCGCCATCAGCACCGGGCACGTCGCGGTCAGCAGCGTGGCCGCGAGCAGGTCGTCGGCGCGCCCCGAGGCGGCGCGGGCCAGCAGGTCCGCGGTGGCGGGCGCGACGACGACGAGGTCGGCCTGCCGCCCGAGCCGCACGTGGGCGACCTCGGGCACCTCCTCGAACACCTCGGACGTCACCGGGTGCCCGGACAGGGCCTCCCAGGTGGCGCGCCCGACGAACTCCAGGGCCGCCCGGGTGGGCACGACGCGGACGTCGTGCCCCGCCTCGGTGAACGACCTCAGGACGTGGGCGGCCTTGTACGCGGCGATGCCGCCGGCGACGCCGAGGACGATGCGCACGTCAGCGCGGGAGGCTCAGGCCTCGTTCGGGGCGACCGTGAGCAGGCCCGCGTCGATCTCGCGCATCGCGATCGACAGCGGCTTCTCCTGCGGACGGGTCTCCACCAGCGGGCCGACGTACTCGAGCAGGCCCTCGTTGAGCTGCGAGTAGTACGCGTTGATCTGGCGCGCGCGCTTGGCCGAGTAGATGACCAGCGCGTACTTGGAGTCGGCGCGCTCGAGCAGGCGGTCGATCGGCGGGTCGGTGATGCCGATGGGCTCGGCGACGGTTCCGGACACGGTGGCTCCCGTAGTCGAAGTGGGTGGGGACTGCCCGTCAGTCTACAGCCGCGGGCAGGCCCATCAGCGCGACCAGCTCGTCCGTGGCGCGCCGGACGTCGTCGTTGACCACCACGTGGTCGAACTCGGGCTCGGCCGCCATCTCGACCTCGGCCGTGGCGAGCCGGCGCGCGCGCTCCTCCTCGTCCTCCGTGCCGCGGCCGACGAGCCGGCGGACCAGCTCGTCCATCGACGGCGGGGCGAGGAACACGAACTGGGCCTCGGGCATCGTCGTCCGGACCTGGCGCGCGCCCTGGAGGTCGATCTCGAGCAGCGCGGGCTCCCCGGCGGCCAGCCGCTCCTCGACGGGCCGCCGGGGGGTGCCGTAGCGGTTCCGGCCGTGCACCACCGCCCACTCGAGCAGCTCGCCCTCGGCGACCATGCGGTCGAACTCCTCGGGCGTGACGAAGTGGTAGTGCAGGCCGTCGACCTCGCCCGGCCGGGGGGACCGGGTGGTCGCCGACACGGAGAGCCAGACCTGCGGGTACCGCGCCCGCAGGTCGGCGGACACGGTCCCCTTGCCGACGGCCGTGGGTCCGGCGAGGACGGTCAACCGGGCGCGCGGCGTCGTCATGCTGGTCTGGTGCTCCTGGAGTTGTGCGGCCCCTCGGGCCGGCGTCGGTGGGGCCGACCGGTCACCCGAACCGGTCGATCAGCGCCTTCACCTGGTGCGGGCCGAGGCCACGCACGCGGCGCGTCTCCGAGATCCCGATCTCGGAGATGATCTGGCGTGCCTTGACCTTACCCACTCCCGGGAGGGACTCGAGCAGGGCGAGGACCTTGAGCTTGCCGATGGTCTCGTCCTTCTGGCCCTGGGCGATCACCTCGGACAGCGAGCCCTGCGAGTACTTCAGCCGGTTCTTGACCTCCGCGCGGGCCTGGCGCGCGGCGGCGGCCTTCTCGAGCGCCGCTGCGCGCTGCTCGGGGGTGAGAGTCGGAAGTGCCACGTGAGTCACCTTCTCATCACTGTCAGGAGGCAGGGACATGGAACATACGTGATCCCCGGGGTACCCGGTGCGACGTCGCACCCGGCCCTGGGGCCCATCTCCCGAGGATGGCACGGGAAGGGCGAACCGGCACGTCCCGGCAGCGTGTCGCGTCGAAGACGCCCCGGACCCGTCGCTCGGGGCAACGGGTCCGGGGCGCGGAGCGCGGGTGTCAGCGCAGCGCGGCGCCTGCCGCGTCGGCGGCCGCGCGGGCGGCGTCCCGCAGGGCGCCGACACCCGGTCCGGCGGCCAGCACGCCACGCGAGGACGACGCGAGCACGGCCGACCGCGCGTCGCCGAACACCGCGGCGAGCTCCGCGGGACCCGCGCCCTGCGCCCCCACACCGGGGGCCAGCAGCGGCCCGCGCACCGCGGCCAGGTCGACGCCAAGCCGCGCGGCCGCGTCGCCGACGGTGGCGCCGACGACCAGGCCGATCGAGCCCAGCGCCTCCCCCGCCGCCACGCCCCCGTCCGCGAGCTCCGCCGCGTTCGACGCCGCGGCCGAGCGCGCCACCCGGTCCGCCACGGCCACGCCGTCGGCGCCCCGCGCGTGCTGCACCTCCGGCCCCTCGGGGTTCGAGGTGAGCGCGAGCACGAACAGCCCCCGACCGGTGGCCAGCGCCAGGTCCGCGGCGGGCGCGAGCGAACCGAAGCCCAGGTACGGCGACACCGTGAGCGCGTCGCCCGCCAGCGGCGAGCCGTCCCGGAGGAACGCGTCGGCGTAGGCGCCCATGGTCGAGCCGATGTCGCCGCGCTTGGCGTCGACCACGACGAGCGTCCCGGTGTCCCGGCCCGCCGCGACGACCTCCTCCAGCGCGGCGACGCCCGCGGAGCCGTGCCGCTCGAAGAACGCGGCCTGCGGCTTCACGGCCGCGATCCGGCCGCCCACGGCCTCCATGACGGTCAGCGCGAACCGGCGCACGCCCTCGGCGCTGTCCGGCAGCCCCCACGCGTCCAGGAGGGACGCGTGGGGGTCGATGCCGACGCAGAGCGGCCCGTGCTCGGCCATCGCCGCCGAGAGGCGGGCGCCGAACGGCCTCACGCCACGACCCCGGAGCCCCCGGCGACCGCCGCGCCCGCGGCCACCGCGGCCCGGCGCCCGGCGGTCGCCGCGTCGTGCTCCTGCAGGCTCGCCACGCCGAACGGACCGGCCAGCGCCGCCTCGATGCCCTGCACCGCGGCGCCGAGCTGCTGCACGGTCGTGACGATCGCCTTGTCCGCCGCGGTGGTGGCCGCGCGGATCTCGTAGCCGTCGGCGCGCGCGCCCTGCCCGGAGGGCGTGTTCACGACGATGTCGACCTCGCCGGCCGAGATGAGGTCGACGATCGTCGGCTCGCCCGCCGGCCCGCGGCCGGACGAGAACTTCCGCACGACCGTCGAGGCGATGCCGTTGCGCTTGAGCACCGCGGCGGTGCCGTCGGTCGCGAGGATCTCGAAGCCCAGCTCCTGCAGGCGCTTCACCGGGAACACGATCGACCGCTTGTCCCGGTCGGCGACCGAGATGAACGCCCGGCCCGAGGTCGGCAGGCCGCCGAACGCCGCGGACTGCGACTTGGCGAACGCCGTCGGGAAGTCGGTGTCGAAGCCCATGACCTCGCCGGTGGACCGCATCTCCGGGCCGAGCACGGTGTCGACCACGGTGCCGTCGCCGGTGCGGAACCGCTTGAACGGCAGCACGGCCTCCTTGACGGCGATCGGCGCGTCCAGGTCGATGACCCCCGCGTCGTCGGCCGGCAGCACGCCGGAGGCGCGCAGGTCGGCGATCGACTTCCCGGTCATGACGAGCGCGGCCGCCTTGGCCAGCGGGACGCCCGTCGCCTTCGACACGAACGGCACCGTGCGGGACGCACGCGGGTTCGCCTCGAGGACGTAGAGCACGTCGGACACCAGCGCGAACTGGATGTTGAGCAGGCCGCGGACCCCGACGCCCTTCGCGATGGCCTCGGTCGACACCTTGATCCGCTGCAGCTCGGACCCGGACAGCGACACCGGCGGCAGCACGCACGCCGAGTCGCCCGAGTGGATGCCGGCCTCCTCGATGTGCTCCATGACGCCGCCGAGGAACAGCTCGGTGCCGTCGTACAGCGCGTCGACGTCGATCTCGATGGCGTCGTCCAGGAACCGGTCGATCAGCAGCGGGGGCAGCGCGCCGCCGCGGGCGGTGGCCTCGGCCAGCGCGCGCTCGACGTACTCGGTCAGCTGCTCGTCGGAGTAGACGATCTCCATGCCGCGGCCGCCGAGCACGTACGACGGGCGCACGAGAACCGGGTAGCCGATCCGGGCGGCGGTCTCCCGCGCGACCGGCAGCGTGGTGGCGGTGCCGAACGCGGGCGCGGGCAGGCCCGCGGCGGCGAGCACGGCGCCGAACGCGCCGCGGTCCTCGGCGGCGTCGATGGCGGCCGGCGGGGTGCCGAGGATCGGCAGGCCGGCGTCCTCCAGGCGCTGCGCGAGCGACAGCGGCGTCTGGCCGCCGAGCTGCACGATGATCCCGGCGACCGGGCCGGCGGCCTTCTCGGCCTCGTAGACCTCGAGGACGTCCTCGAAGGTCAGCGGCTCGAAGTACAGCCGGTCCGCCGTGTCGTAGTCCGTGGACACGGTCTCGGGGTTGCAGTTGACCATGACGGTCTCGTACTCGCCCTTGAGCGCCAGCGTCGCGTGCACGCAGGAGTAGTCGAACTCGATGCCCTGGCCGATGCGGTTCGGGCCCGAGCCGAGGATGAGCACCGCGGGGCGCTCGCGCGGGGCGACCTCGGTCTCCTCGTCGTAGGACGAGTAGTGGTACGGCGTGCGGGCCGCGAACTCGGCGGCGCAGGTGTCGACGGTCTTGTAGACCGGGCGGACGCCCAGCGCCTGCCGCACCTCGCGGGCCACGTCCTCGCCGATCCCGCGCAGCTGCGCGACCTGGACGTCGGACAGCCCGTGCCGCTTGGCGCGGCGCAGCACCGCGGCGGTCAGCTCCGGCGCGGCGGCGGTCTCCGCGGCGACCTCGTTGATCAGCTGCAGCTGGTCGAGGAACCACGGGTCGATGCCGGTCCGGGCGTACACCTCGTCGACGGAGACGCCGGCGCGCAGCACCTGCTGCACGTCGACCAGGCGGTGCTCGGTCGGGCGGGAGATGGTCGCGACCAGCGCGTCCAGCGCCTCGCCGGTGAGCGCCTCGCCGTCCCAGTGGAACGTCGTGCCCTTCCGGTCGATGGAGCGCATGGCCTTGCCCAGCGCCTCGGTGAAGTTGCGGCCCAGGGCCATCGCCTCGCCGACGGACTTCATCGTGGTGGTCAGCGTCGGGTCGGCGGCCGGGAACTTCTCGAACGCGAACCGCGGCACCTTGACCACGACGTAGTCGAGCGTGGGCTCGAACGACGCCGGGGTGGAGCCCGTGATGTCGTTCGGGATCTCGTCCAGCGTGTAGCCCACGGCCAGGCGGGCCGCGATCTTCGCGATCGGGAAGCCCGTGGCCTTCGACGCCAGGGCCGAGGACCGGGACACCCGCGGGTTCATCTCGATGACGATGATCCGGCCGGTGTCCGGGTTCACCGCGAACTGGATGTTGCAGCCGCCGGTGTCGACGCCGACCTCGCGGATCACCGCGATGCCGATGTCGCGCAGCCGCTGGTACTCCCGGTCGGTCAGCGTGAGCGCCGGGGCCACGGTGACCGAGTCACCGGTGTGCACGCCGACCGGGTCGACGTTCTCGATCGAGCAGACGACCACGACGTTGTCCGCCTTGTCGCGCATGAGCTCGAGCTCGTACTCCTTCCAGCCGAGGATCGACTCCTCCAGGAGCACCTCGGTGGTCGGCGAGTAGTGCAGGCCCTGGCCGACGATCCGGCGGAGGTCCGTCTCGTCGTACGCGATGCCGGAGCCGAGGCCGCCCATGGTGAACGACGGGCGGACGACGACCGGGTAGCCCAGGTCCTCGACGGCGCCGAGCGCGTCCTCGATGGTGTGCACGATCGCCGACCGCGCGGACTCGCCGCCGCAGACCTCGACGACCTGCTTGAACTGCTCGCGGTCCTCGCCCTTCTGGATCGCGGGGATGTTGGCGCCGATCAGCTCGACGCCGTACTCCTCGAGCACCCCGGCCTCGTCCAGGGCGATCGCCGCGTTGAGCGCGGTCTGGCCGCCCAGCGTCGGCAGGATCGCGTCCGGGCGCTCCTTGGCGATGATCGCGGTCAGCACCTCGGTGGTGATCGGCTCGACGTAGGTCGCGTCGGCGAACTCCGGGTCGGTCATGATCGTCGCCGGGTTGGAGTTCACGAGGACGACCCGCAGGCCCTCCTCCTTGAGCACGCGGCACGCCTGGGTGCCGGAGTAGTCGAACTCCGCGGCCTGGCCGATGACGATCGGGCCGGAGCCGATGACGAGGACGGAGTGGATGTCGGTGCGGCGAGGCATCAGGCGCCCTTCGGGGAGTCGGTGACGTCGGTGGCCTGGCCCGCGGCAGTGCCTGTAGCGGACCCCCGGTCCGCCTCGCGCATCAGGTCCAGGAACCGGTCGAACAGGTAGGCGGCGTCGTGCGGGCCCGCGGCGGCCTCGGGGTGGTACTGCACCGAGAAGGCCGGCAGGTCGAGGGCGGCCAGGCCCTCGACGACGTCGTCGTTGAGGTCGACGTGCGAGACGGTCACGCGGCCGTACCGCCCGCCGTCGTGCGGGGCGACGGACACCTCGTCGAGCGGGGCGTCGACCGCGAAGCCGTGGTTGTGCGCGGTGATCTCGACCCGGCCCGTGGCGCGGTCGAGCACCGGCTGGTTCACGCCGCGGTGCCCGTAGCCGAGCTTGTAGGTGCCGTAGCCGAGCGCCCGCCCGAGCAGCTGGTTGCCGTAGCAGATGCCGAAGAACGGGATCTTGCGGTCCAGCACCTCGCGGAGCAGCTCGACCTCGTGGGTCGCCGCGGACGGGTCGCCCGGGCCGTTGGAGAAGAACACGCCGTCCGGCGCGGTGGCGAGCACGTCGTCGATGGACGACTGCGCCGGCAGCACGTGCACCTCGATGCCGCGCTCGGCCATCCGGTTCGGGGTCATCGACTTGATGCCGAGGTCGACGGCGGCGACGCGGGCGACGGGCTCCGCGAGCTCGGCGCCGTCCGGGCCGAGCGCCTTCACGACGTACGCGGCGTCCGTGGACACCTCGCCCGCCAGGTCGGCGCCGGCCATCTGCGGGCGGTCCTGCACCTCGGCGACCAGGTCCTCGGCCGCGCGGCGGCGGCCGGCGGCGTCGAGCAGCGCGTCGCCGGACACGATCGCGGCGCGCATCACGCCGCGCTCGCGCAGGTGCCGGGTCAGCGCCCGGGTGTCGATGCCGGAGATGCCGACGACGCCCTGCGCCGCCAGCTCCTCGTCCAGGCTGCGGTCGCTGCGCCAGTTGGACGCGCGGCGCGCGGGGTCCCGCACGACGTAGCCGGACACCCAGATCCGACCCGACTCGGGGTCCTCGTCGTTGACGCCGGTGTTGCCGATGTGCGGCGCGGTCATCACGACGATCTGGCGGTGGTAGCTGGGGTCGGTCAGCGTCTCCTGGTACCCGGTCATGCCGGTGTTGAAGACGATCTCGCCCCAGGTGGTGCCGGTGGCCCCGTAGGCCTCGCCGGCGAACGTCCGCCCGTCCTCCAGGACCAGCAGTGCGTCCGTCATGAGCTCTCCTTGGACCCGCCCGCGGCGGGTGTCGATCCGATGAGTGTCTGGGTGGCCGCGCGCAGCTCGTCCGCCTCCTGGCGGTGCCGCAGTCGCAGGCCGGTGTCGAGGCCGCGGGGGTCGTCGTCCGGGCTGGGGACCCAGGTCAGCACGACCAGCCCCTCGCCGCCGACGACCTTGCCGGCCATGCCGCCGGAGGTGCCCACCGCGCGCAGCGCCGCGCGCGGGACGAACACGTCCGGCGCCCCTCGTCGTCGCACCACCACGCCGGCCTCGTGGACCGCGACCGTGGCGGCCGAGCGCACGCCGAGGCCGTGCGACCCGACCCGGTCGAGCCAGTCGCCGGAACGGGTCGTCGACACGTACGTCGCGTCGAGCGGCACGGTCCGGGCCTCGCCGAGCGCGTCGTCGGCGGGGACGGACGGCGGAGCGGGGACGGCGTCCGGGCCGCGCCGCAGCCGGCGCCAGCCCTTCGCCATGCCGAGCAGCAGCGCGGCGCCGAGCACGACGAGGATCGTCACGGACAGCCAGGGCGGCATCAGGGCGTCACCCGCCCCGCCGCGAACCGCGGGTCGGCCGGGTCGCCCTGGGGCACGCCGTCGAGCACGGTGGCGCGGCCGCGCAGGAACGTCGCGACGACCCGGCCCGGCAGCTCCCGGCCCCGCAGCGGCGAGTTCGCCGACGCGGTGGCCTGCCGCTCGGGCTCGACCACGCGACGCTGCTCCGGGTCGACCAGCACGAGGTTGGCCGGCTCCCCCACCGCGATCGGGCGGCCGTGGCCCTCGACGCGGCCGATCCGCGCGGGGTTCGTGGACAGCACCCGGGCGACGTCGGCCCAGGTCATCCGGCCGGTGTCGACCATCGTCTGCTGCACGACCGACAGCGCGGTCTCCAGGCCGGTCATGCCGAACGCGGCCGCCGCCCACTCGCAGTCCTTGTCCTCGCGGGTGTGCGGGGCGTGGTCGGTGGCGACGATGTCGATCGTGCCGTCGGCCAGGCCCCCGCGGACAGCGTCGACGTCCGCCTGCGTGCGCAGCGGCGGGTTCACCTTGAACACCGGGTCGTAGCCGCGGGCCTCCTCGTCCGTCAGGACCAGGTGGTGCGGGGTGACCTCGGCGGTGACGTCGATGCCGCGCGACTTCGCCCAGCGGACGATCTCCACCGAGCCGGCCGTCGACAGGTGGCAGACGTGCAGCCGCGAGCCGACGTGCTCGGCCAGCAGCACGTCGCGGGCGATGATCGCCTCCTCCGCGACGGCGGGCCAGCCGGCCAGGCCGATCTCGGCGGACACGACGCCCTCGTGCATCTGGGCGCCCTCGGTCAGCCGCGGCTCCTGCGCGTGCTGCGCGATCACGCCGTCGAACGCCTTCACGTACTCCAGCGCGCGGCGCATCAGCACCGGGTCGTGCACGCACTTGCCGTCGTCGCTGAACACCCGCACCCGGGCGGCGGAGTCGGCCATCGCGCCGAGCTCGGCGAGGTGCTCCCCCGCCAGGCCCACGCTGACCGCGCCGACGGGGTGCACGTCGGTCCAGCCGGCCTGCGCGCCGAGGCGCCACACCTGCTCGACGACGCCGGCCGTGTCCTGGGTCGGGGTGGTGTTCGCCATCGCGTGCACCGCGGTGAACCCGCCGGCCGCCGCGGCGCGGGTGCCGGACGCGATCGTCTCGGCGTCCTCCCGGCCGGGCTCGCGCAGGTGGGTGTGCAGGTCGACCAGGCCGGGCAGCAGCACCATGCCGGTCGCGTCGATCACGTCGAGGTCGTCGGGCGCGTTCTCGGCGGCGTCGCCGGCCTCCGGGCCGATCGCCGCGACCAGGCCGCCGGCGACCAGGACGTCGGTGGGCTCGCCGCCGAGGATGCGGACGTCCTTGAGCAGGTACTGCGCGGTCATGCGGTGGCTCCGGCGGTCGTGGCGGGCGCGGCGGCAGCCGCAGAGGTGCTGGTCAGGGCGGGGACGGCTCCCGTGGCGGGGGCGCCGGCGGTGTCGCCGTCGCCCGCGAGCAGCAGGTAGAGCACCGCCATGCGCACGGCCACGCCGTTCGCGACCTGCTCGACGATCACGGCCCGCGGGGAGTCCGCCGCGTCCGCGGAGATCTCCAGCCCGCGGTTCATCGGCCCGGGGTGCAGCACGATGCTGTGGTCCGGCAGCGTCGCGAGGCGGCGCGCGTCCAGGCCGTACAGCCGGGTGTACTCCAGCGGGCTCGGGAAGAACCCGCCGCCGGCCGTCGACATCCGCTCGCGCTGCACGCGCAGCATCATCACCGCGTCGGGCCCCTGGGCGAGGACGTCGTCCAGCCGGTAGGACACCTCGGCCGGCCAGGGGCCGACGCCGACGGGCAGCAGGGTGGGCGGGGCGACGAGCGTCACGCGGGCGCCGAGCGTGTGCAGCAGGTCGACGTTCGACCGGGCGACCCGGCTGTGCAGCACGTCCCCGACGACCGCCACGTGCAGGCCGGCGAGGTCGTTCCCGACGCCGTCGGGGTTCGTGGCGCTGCCCGTCAGGTGCCGGCGGATCGTGAACGCGTCGAGCAGCGCCTGCGTCGGGTGCTGGTGCATCCCGTCGCCGGCGTTGACCACCGCGGCCTCGGTCCAGCCGGCGTGCGCGAGCGTGTGCGGCGCGCCGCTGGCCTGGTGCCGGATCACGATCGCGTCCGCGCCCATCGCCTGCAGGGTCAGCGCGGTGTCCTTGAGCGACTCGCCCTTGGACACGCTCGACCCCTTGGCCGAGAAGTTGATGACGTCCGCGCTCAGCCGCTTGGCGGCCGTCTCGAAGGAGATGCGCGTGCGGGTCGAGTCCTCGAAGAACAGGTTGACCACCGTGCGGCCGCGCAGCGTCGGCAGCTTCTTGATCTGCCGGCCCTGGGTCGCGGCCATCTGGGCGGCCGTGTCGAGGACGCGGATCGCGGCGGCGCGGTCGAGGTCGGCCGTGGACAGGAGGTGCCTCATCGCGGGCCCCCCTCGATGACGACCTCGGTGCGGCCGTCCGTCTCGGCGAGCAGCACGCGCACGCGCTCCGCCGTCGACGTCGGGAGGTTCTTGCCGACGAAGTCCGCCCGGATCGGCAGCTCGCGGTGCCCGCGGTCCACCAGGGCGGCCAGCTGCACCGCGCGCGGGCGGCCCAGGTCGTTGAGGGCGTCCAGCGCCGCGCGGATCGTGCGGCCGGAGTACAGCACGTCGTCCACCAGCACGACGACCTTGCCGTCGATGCCGCCGCCCGGGACCGTCGTGGCCCCGATGCTGCGGGTGGGGTGCTGCGCCAGGTCGTCGCGGTACATCGTGACGTCCAGGCTGCCGACCAGGTCCTCGGCCACCAGGCCGGGCTCCACGGCCGCGAGCCGCGCCGCCAGGCGGTGCGCCAGCGGGACGCCGCGGGTCGGGATGCCGAGGACCACGAGGTCGTCGCCGCCCTTGTTGCGCTCGAGGATCTCGTGGGCGATGCGCGTCAGCGCGCGGGCCACGTCCTGCTCGCCTAGTACAACTGTTGCGACTGTGTCCGCGACGCTCGAGTCGTCGGGCACGGGGGTACCGGAGGTCATCCGGGCCGCTCCTTCCCCGCCTCACGGGACGGTGTTAAAGGAATGCTCGTTCCCCGGCACCTTACACAGCGGTCGCGGCTGCGGCCCGCCGCGTCCACGCCGCGGGCGGCGTGACCCGCACCACGCCCGCGCTCCGCACGGCCCTCGCCCACCCGCTGCCGCGTCACGTCCGCCGAGATGGCAACTCTCGGCTGTGTCGGGCGGCCCGCGCACAGCCGAGAGTTGCCATCTCGGCACCGAGCGCAGCGCGGGGACGCAGGACGGCCCCCGTCCGCCCGGGAGGGCGGCGGGGGCCGAGCGCGCGTGCGGGTCAGGCCAGGAGGGTCGGCTTCAGGTCGACCAGGCGGCCCAGCAGGCCGTTGACGAAGCCCGGGGACTCGTCGGTCGACAGGCTGCGGGCCAGCTCGACGGCCTCGTCCACGGCGACCGCGTCGGGCACGTCGTCGTTGAACAGGATCTCCCACGTGCCGATCCGCAGCAGCTCGCGGTCGACCGCGGGCATCCGCTCGATCGTCCAGCCGTGCGAGTGGGTCGCGATGACCTCGTCGATCCGGGCGCGCTGCGCCTGCACGCCCTCGACCAGCTCCACCGAGTACTGCGGCAGGGCCGCCTCGGTGCCGGGCTGCGCGATGCGGTCCGCGAGCACGGTCAGCGGGTCGAGCCGGCGCTGCTCCGCCTCGAAGAGGACGTCGAGGGCCCGCTTGCGGGCCTTGGTACGAGCTCCCACCTCAGTCGTTCACGCGACCCAGGTAGCTGCCGTCGCGGGTGTCGACCTTGACCTTGGTGTCCGACTCGAGGAACAGCGGGACCTGGATCTGGTAGCCGGTCTCCAGCGTCGCGGGCTTGGTGCCGGCCGAGGAGCGGTCCCCCTGCAGGCCGGGCTCGGTGTACGTGACCATGAGGGTCACCGACGGCGGGAGCTCGACATACAGCGGCACGCCGTCGTTGGTCGCGACCATCGCGCTGGTGCTCTCGAGCATGAAGTTCGCGGCGTCGCCCACGGTGGCAGCCGGGACGGTGATCTGGTCGTAGGTGTCCGTGTCCATGAACACGAAGTCCTCGCCGTCCTTGTACAGGTACTGCATGTCGCGCTTGTCGACGTTCGCCGTCTCGACCTTGGTGCCGGCGTTGAACGTGCGGTCGACGACCTTGCCCGAGAGGACGTTCTTCAGCTTGGTGCGGACGAACGCGCCGCCCTTGCCGGGCTTCACGTGCTGGAACTCGATGACCGTCCAGAGCTGGCCGTCGATCCTCAGCACGGTGCCGTTCTTCAGGTCGTTCGTCGTCGCCACGTGTCGCTGCTTCCTGTTCTGGGTGCGTCTGCCGGGGCCGCCACGCGCTCCCGCGGGTCGCGGGCGGGGCTGGGCCGCCGACCATCCTAGCGCGCGGGACCGCCCGGCGACCGCGCTGCTCCGGCGCGCGGCGCACCGGGTCCTCCTCGGCCGCCACCCGGCCGGGCCGCGCGCCCGGCGTCAGAGGTTCCCGGCGAGGGTCCTGCGCGCGTCCTTCGCGGCGAACAGGTCGGCGTCGGCACGGTCGAGCAGGCTGCGCACGCCGTCGTCGGGCAGAAGCGTCGCGACGCCCGCGCTCGACGACAGCGCCTGCCCGCTCGCCGCCGACGATGCCCAGCGCCGGGCCTCGGCCTCGCCGACCCCCGGGAGCACCGCGAGGAACTCGTCCCCGCCGACACGCCCGAGGACCGCCCGGGGCGGGAGGGCCGCACGCCACGCCGCGGACAGGGCCGCCATGAGGTCGTCGGCGCCGAGGTGGCCGTGCCGGGCGTTCACCACCTTGAAGTCGTCGATGTCGAACGCCACGACGCTCAGCGGCGCGCCGCTCCGCAGGGCGCGCGGGACCAGGTCGGCCACGCGCTCGTAGAACGCGCCGCGGTTCAGCGCCCCGGTGAGGTGGTCGGTGCGGGCCTGGCGCCGCAGCCGCTCGGACTGCTGCGCCATCAGCCAGCACGACAGCAGCGCCATCGTGCTCGCGGCCACCACGATCACCGGGTGCACCGAGGCGGGCGCGAACGTCGCGGACAGGGCGATCGCGGCGACCACGACCCCGGCGACCACCGCCGCGCGCCGCCGCTCGAGCGCGTACGCCGCGAACTGCCCCGCGACGACGAACCCGAGCGCGAACACCACGACGCCCTGCGCGGTGTGGCAGGACGTCACGAGCACCGCGGACACGACGACGCCCGCGATCACCACCGCCTGCGTGCTGCGCTGGTGCACGGGCAGCGCGAGCAGGAGGCCGCACAGGACCACGTCAACCGCCGACACCACGAGCCACCACTGCGCCGGCGAGAACGGGTCGGCGGGCCAGATGCCGCCCAGCGCGGTCACGACCGCCATGACGAACAGGCCGATCGCCAGGTGGTCGCGCGCGGCGACGTCACGGTCCTCCCCCGGCCGTTCCTGGTCACCGCGCATGCGTGCCCCATCGGGAAGCGCTGCCCGTGACTGGACCGCTGGATCGGGTGAACCAGCGCGCACGGGGACGCTGACTCCTGCGTGTCGCCGGTACGGCGGGTCAGGAGGCGCGGCGGGCCAGGAAGGCGCGGCGCGTCAGGAGGCGCGGCGCGTCAGCGGGTCAGCAGCCAGCGGCCGAGCACCCCGATGCCCGCCGCCCAGACGAGCGACGCCAGCGTGCCGATCACGAACCGCTCCGACACCGCCGGGTCGTCGCCCGCGCGCAGCTCCGGGTACCGGCCGAGGCCCTTGACCGCGACGACGACCGCGACCCCGCCGGGCTCGCCCGCCAGCAGCGTGCCGGTGATCGCCAGGCGCTCAAGCACCCCGATCCAGGTGCCGCCGCGCAGCTTGGCGCGGGCCCGGTCGCTGTCGGGACCGTCGCCGAGCGCGCGGGCGTTCGCGTCGCCGTCCGCGCCCGGGTTGACCCGGCCCTTGCGGTAGTCGCGCGGGTGGTCGTTGGCGGGACCCGCCGCGGGACCCGACCCGCCCGCCGCGACCGTCGGGCGCGCGGCCCCGGGCGAGCGCCGCCCGCCCCGGTCCGCCAGCCGCAGCAGGCCCGCCGCGGCGACCCAGCCGAGGCCGACGCTGACCGCCAGCGCACCCACGACGAGCACGGTCCCCCACAGCGTCGTCACGCGCGCTCCTCCGGGTCGTCGGCGGCGGGGTCGGGTCCCCCGTCGGCCGACCCATCGTGGCCGGACCCGCCCGCGAGCCGCAGCAGGCGCGCCGCCGCGGGCCGGGCCGCGACCTCCTCGGCCCACAGCGCGGCCCGCAGCCGGGCGCTCACCGCCTGCTGGCTGATGCCGAGCGCGGCGGCGACGTCCTCCTGCCGGGCCGGCGGCTCCCCCGCCCCGCGCGCGACGAGGTCGACGACCGACCACCCCGCGGCGGTGCGCCGTGCGACGACGGAGCCCAGGAGCGTCAGCACGCCCTCCGCCTCGGCCGCCAGCTCCGGCTCGGGGCCGCGCACGGCGAGCGGGACGGCGCGCAGCCGCGACTTCGCCGCCTCGACGGCCTCGCGCGCGTGGATGAACGCGCTGCCGGACCCGGCGCGGGACGACGCCGGGAGCGGGGTGTCCACGACGCCCGCGCCGATGCCGACGCTCCACCCGCCGGTCCGGACCAGGTGCAGGGCCAGCGCGACGACGAGGTCGGCGTCGGCGAGGACCGCCTGGACCTCGTCGCCGACCGTGCGCTCGAACGGCAGCACGACCGCCCCGGGCGCCGCGTCGACGAGCGGCGAGGCAGTGGCGAGCCGGGCGAGCAGCGCGTCGACACGGTCGCCGACTCGTCGACTCCCCTCCTGGTCCACCGTCAGGGTCCACATGGGTCCAGGCTAGGACCTGGTACGGCTCGATACAACCTCTGGAGGTTGTACCGGCACCAACAAGCCTGTGAGGTTGTAGCGGATCAGCCCAGCGAGATGCCCCGCACCGGGGCGACGCCCTCGGAGATCTCCGCGTACGCGGCCACCAGCAGCGACGGGTCGGGCCCCTCGAGCCGCGACGGCCGCGCCACGTCGTCGAGCACCACGAACCGCAGCAGGTCGCCCCGGGTCTTCTTGTCCCGGCGCATGGCGGCGTGCAGCTGGTCCCAGCGGTCCCCGCGGTACGCGGTCGGCAGGCCGAGGCCCGTGAGGATCGACCGGTGCCGAGCGACGACCGCCTCGTCCAGCCGGCCTGCGAGCCTCGCCAGCTCGGCGGCGTACACCATCCCGACCGACACGGCCGCGCCGTGCCGCCAGGAGTACCGCTCGACGTGCTCGATCGCGTGGCCCAGCGTGTGGCCGTAGTTGAGGATCTCGCGCAGGCCGGCCTCCTTGAGGTCCTCCCCCACGACCCGGGCCTTCACGGCGACCGACCGCTCGACCAGCTCCGCCAGCACCTCGGACGACGCCGCGCGCTCCGGGTCGGTGATCTCGGGCCCGTGCGCCTCGACCAGCTCGAGGATCCGCGGGTCGGCGATGAACCCGCACTTCACGACCTCGCCGAGCCCGGCCACGTAGTCGTGCTTCGGCATGCTCGCCAGCGCCGCCAGGTCGCAGAGCACGCCCGCGGGCGGGTAGAACGTGCCGACCAGGTTCTTGCCCTCGACCGTGTTGATCCCGGTCTTGCCGCCGACGGCCGCGTCGACCATCGCCAGCAGCGTCGTCGGGACGTGCACGACCTTGACGCCGCGCAGCCACGTCGACGCGACGAACCCCGCCAGGTCGGTGGTCGCCCCGCCGCCGAGGCCGATCACGGCGTCGCTGCGCGTGAAGTCCGCCTGGCCCAGCACCTGCCAGCAGAACGACGCGACCTGCGCCGACTTGGCCGGCTCGGCGTCCGGCACCTCGGCGAGCAGCGCCTCGTAGCCCTGCGCGGTCAGGTCCTCGCGCACCGCGTCGGCGGTCGCCGCCAGCGCCGTCGGGTGGATGACCAGCACCTTGCGGACGCCGTCGCCCAGCAGCCGGGGCAGCTCGCCCAGCAGGTTGCGCCCGATCACCACCTCGTACGGCTGGTCGCCCGTGACCTGCACCGTGCGCGTGCTCATGCCCCGCTCCCGTCCTCGCCCGTCGCGCTGCCGTCCGCCGCGGGCTCGCCCGCGCGCAGGTCGGCCAGCGCCGCCTCGATCCGCTCCGCCACGACCGCCGGCGTGATGCCGTCCGTGGACACGACCACCGTCGCGACCGCCTCGTACACCGCCCGCCGCTCCGCCATCAGCGCCTGCCACTTCGCCCGGGGGTTGCCGAGCAGCAGCGGGCGCGACTGGTTGAACCCGACGCGCGGCGCCGCGTGCCGCAGGCTCACGTCGAGGAACACCACGACGCCGCCGGCCTCCCGGTACGCCGCCAGCGCCTCCTGGGTCGCCGGGTGCAGCACCGCGCCGCCACCGAGCGCCAGCACGCCGTCGTGCTCGCCGAGCGCCACCCGGACCGCCTCGTGCTCGAGCTCGCGGAACCGCGGCTCGCCGTCCTCGACGAAGATGTCCGTCACCGGCTTGCCGGCCACGGCCTCGACGTCGCTGTCGGTGTCCCGCTCCGCGAGCTGCCAGCGGCCGGCCAGCGCGTGCGCGACCGTCGACTTGCCCGACCCGGGCGGGCCGACCAGGACGACCCGCGGGCGGGCGGTCATCGCAGCAGGTCGGGGACGGACGTGACGTACGCGTCGAGGTTCCGGCGCACCTCGCCCACCGAGTCGCCGCCGGTCTTCTCCAGCAGCGCGTCCGCGACGACGAGCGCCACCATCGCCTCCGCCACGACCGCCGCCGGCGGCACCGCGCACACGTCGGAGCGCTGGTGCTGCGCCTTCGCGGGCTCGGCGCTCGACGTGTCGACCGTGTCGAGCGCGCGCGGCACCGTGGAGATCGGCTTCATCGCCGCGCGCACGCGCAGGATCTCGCCGTTCGTCATGCCGCCCTCGAGGCCGCCCGCGCGGTTGCTGCGCCGGCGGATGACGCCGTCGGCGTCCCGCTCCATCTCGTCGTGCGCCTGCGAGCCCCGGCGGGTCGCCGTGCGGAAGCCGTCGCCGACCTCGACGCCCTTGATCGCCTGGATGCCCATGAGCGCGCCCGCGAGGCGGGCGTCGAGCCGCCGGTCCGCGTGCACGTAGGAGCCGAGCCCGGACGGCAGGCCGTAGACCAGCACCTCGACGACGCCGCCGAGGGTGTCGCCGTCCTTGTGGCACTCGTCGATCTCGGCCACCATCGCCGCCGAGGTCGGCGCGTCGAAGCAGCGCACCGGGTCGGCGTCCAGCGCCGCCACGTCGTCCGGGGTCGGCAGCGCCGCGCCGTCCGGGGTCGCGACCGGGCCGATGCCGACCACGTGCGACACCAGCCGGATGCCGGCGGCCTGCTCGAGGAACCGCGCCGCGACGGTGCCGAGCGCCACGCGGGCGGCGGTCTCGCGCGCCGAGGCGCGCTCCAGCACCGGGCGGGCGTCGTCGAACGCGTACTTCCGCATGCCGACGAGGTCCGCGTGGCCCGGGCGGGGCCGGGTCAGCGGGGCGTTGCGGGCGCGGTTCAGCTTCTCCGGGTCGTCCACCGGGTCGGCCGACATCACGTCGACCCACTTGGGCCACTCGGTGTTGCCGATCTCGATCGCGACGGGGCCGCCCTGCGACTCGCCCAGGCGCACGCCGCCGAGGATCCGCACCTCGTCCTGCTCGAACTTCATGCGCGCGCCGCGGCCGTAGCCGAGCCGGCGCCGCGCCAGGGCGTCGCGGATGTGGGCCGACTCGACCTGCACACCCGCGGGCAGGCCCTCGAGGACGCCCACCAGGGCGGGGCCGTGCGACTCACCGGACGTCAACCAACGGAGCATGGACGGGATCTTCCCACGTCGGGCGGACACGACCGCGCCCCGGTCCACGTCGTGGGCCGGGGCGCGGGGGTGGTGCGGGTCGCTGCAGGGTCAGGCGCCGGAGAGCGAGGGCGCGCCCTCGGGCAGCGCCGGGGCCTCGGTCGCGGTGCCGTCCTCCGTGGCCGGGGTCGTCGTGTCCTTCAGGACGTAGATGTACCCGGAGATGACGAGCTCGAGGTCGCCCTTGGCCGTGGCCGGACGACCGCCGCTCGCCTCCTCCTCGCCCTGGCCGGTCCCCTGGAGGTTGGTGACCAGCATGAGTCGGTCGGACTGCTCCTGCAGGCCGTCGAGGAACGCCAGGACGCCCACGGGGTTGCCGAGCGCGGTCACGCTGACCGGGATCGCGACGAAGCCCGGGATCACCGGGGCCGCAGCGGCCGCCGCAGTGGCGCCGGCGTCGGTGCTCGTGCTCGCGTCCGTGCTGGCGTCGGCCGTGGTGTCGCCCCCCTCGGCCGTCCCGTCGGTCGTCGTCGCCGCGGCGGTACCGTCGTCGACCGCCGCGGCGGGGATCACGTCCTCCGGCACCCCGAACTGGACGTCGACCACGTTCGTGCCGGCGGCGGACTTCAGGTTCTCGATGGTCCGGACGAACGCCGAGGTGTTCGCCGTCGCGGGCAGCTGCGCCTCGATCACGGCGAGCTCGTCCTTCGAGGCCTGGAGGTTCGCGAACTGGTCCTTCAGGGTGTCGAGCTGCTTCGTCAGGGCCGTGTTCCGGTCCTGCGCCACCTGCGTGTCCGCCGCCACGGTCGAGGTCTCCTCGACCACCGGGGCCACGAACACGAACCAGGCCAGGGCCAGGATGGCCACCGCGAGCAGCACGGTGCCCGCCACCCATGTGGTGCGCTTCGAGTCCTGCATGTCAGCCCTCACCCTCCTCAGGCAGGAACCGGTGGGCGTACGCCTCGTCGGTCACCTGGACGCGCACGGAGAGCTCGAACCGCGGCGTGTTGTCGTCCTCGTCCTCGCCGACCGTCACGACGTTGACCCACGCGTCCTGGAAACCAGGAACGCTGTTGAGCCCGTCCTGCCACTGCGCGATGTTGGGCAGCGTGTCGCTGATCGCGGTGAGGTCCAGCTGCGTGACGGCGCCGGGGCTCAGCAGCGGATTCGTCTCGGCCGCGGGAGCGAGCAGCGGGGTCGCGCCCGTCACCGTGATGCTCGCGACCTTGACCCCGCCGGGCATGACCGCGAAGACGGCGCCGAGGTAGTCGGCCCAGAGCGTCTCGGTGGACATGCCCAGCTGCCGCGCCTCCTCCAGCTGCTGGAGGCGGCCCAGCACGACCGGCACCTCGGCGTACTGCGCCTGCGCCTGGGTGAGCGCCAGGGTCTCGGCCTCGGCCGCGGCGAGTTCGTCCTTCTGGCCGTCGAGGCGCATCGAGGCGAGCGTGTAGACGCCACCGCAGAGCGCGATCACGAGGACCAGGCCCAGCGCCAGGTAGCGCTTGAGCTTGCCGACCGCCTGGGAGGCGTAGATCTCCGGCGGGAGCAGGTTCACGCGCGGCGGGACGAAGCCCCCCGGCACGGCCCCGACGGGCGTCGGGACGCTGTGTTCCTTGGTCGTCGTCATGCCGCCGCTCCCATCGCGAGACCCACCGACACGGCGAGCCGGTGCTGCTCCTCGGCCAGGCGGCCGTCCAGGGCGGCGCCCCGCCCCAGGGCCACCGAGCCCAGCGGCTGGCCCAGGGTGACCGGGAGCCGGCTCGCGCTGGACAGGTACTGCCCCAGACCCGGGAGCTGCGAGGCCCCGCCCGTGAGGTAGACCGCCTGCGCGGCGGCACCCGGGTGCGACGCCGCGTAGTACACGAAGGTGTTCCGGATCGACTCGACCAGTGACGTCGTCGCGGTCGCAAGCGCGCGCGCCGCGGCGTCGTGCTCCGGGGAGGTCGCGTAGCCGAAGCCGATCTGCCGCTTGAGCGCCTCGGCCTCGGCGGTCGGCACGTTCAGCGCCTGCTGGACCGCGTCCGTCGCGTCCTGGCCGCCGGTCGGCAGCAGCCGCACGAGGCTCGGCACGCCGTTGGCGACGATGACGACCGTGGTCACGCGGGCACCGATGTCGACGAGCGCCACCGTGTGGACGTCGTCCGACACGGCCGGGAGCGCACGGGCGAGCGCGAAGGCGCTGAGGTCGACGCTCACCGGTCGGAGACCTGCCGCACGGACCGCGGCGATGTTCGCACGCACGGTGTCCTTGGTCGCCGCGACGAGCAGCCCCGAGACGACCGGGCCGTGCTCACCGGCGCGGGAGCCGGTCGGGAGGTAGTCGAGGATCGCGTCCTCGACGGCCACCGGGAGCAGGTCCTGCACCTGGAACGGGAGCGAGGCCTTGAGCTCCGGGAGCGGCATCGCCGGCAGGTCGAGCTCGCGCACGACGACCCGCTGGTTGCCGATCCCGATCACCACGTTCTTGTGGGAGAACTTGTGCTGCGACCACAGCTGCTTGATCGCGGTGCCGACGGTCGACGGCTCGGAGACCTCACCGTCCCGGACGGCACCGAACGGCAGCGGCACCTCCCCGGCGCGCAGCAGGGTCGGCAGGACCCCGCGGCCGCCCCGGCCGGCGCTCAGCTCCACCTCGGTCGCCCGCACCTGGGTCGTCCCGATGTCGAGCCCGATCACGCGTGTCTTGGCCACGCCAGGACCCCATTCTTCCGACATCCGTACTGCTGACTGATCGGGTGCCGCCGCACTCGACTTGAGGATTTCCCAGGGCGATCTGCAGCCCTCAGGCGAACAGGTCGAGATATCCGTCCCACGCGACCTGCCCGACGGTGATCCCGACAAATGCCCCGGCGAGCATCCACGGCCCGAAGGGAATGCCGGACTTCCGGCCCGCGCGCCGCGCGAGGATGAGCCCGATCGAGAACAGCCCGCCGAGGAGGAACGCACCGAACGCGCCCACGGCGAACGCGCCCCAGCCGAACCAGGCGAGGTACATGCCGAGCACGCCGGCGAGCTTGACGTCGCCGAACCCCATCCCCGCCGGGTAGGCGAACGCGGCGGCGAAGTAGAAGATCCAGAGGGCCGCGCACCCGATCGCCGCGCGCAGCAGGGCACCCCAGTCGCTGCCACCGCCGGGGTTCCACGACGCGAGGGCCAGCAGCGCGGCACCGACCAGGTAGGACGGCAGGACGAGGGCGTCCGGGAGGCGGTGGTGGTCGAGATCGATGAGCGCGAGGGCGACGGCCACGGCGGCGAGGTACAGGACGGCTGGGAGCACCCACGACACGCCGACCACGGCGGCGAGCAGCGCGAACAGCAGGCCGGTGCCGAGCTCGACGAGCGGGTACCGGGCGCTGATCGGCTCGCCGCAGTCCCGGCACCGCCCGCGGAGCAGGAGCCACGACAGCACCGGCACGTTGTCCCGCGCGCGGATCCGGGTCCCGCACCGCGGGCACGCGCTCGGCGGCGAGACCACCGACTCACCTCGGGGCACGCGCCACACGACGACGTTGAGGAACGACCCGATCACCAGCCCCACGACCCCCGCCAGCGCGGCGAGCAGCAGCACGTCCGCGCTCATGTCAGCTGTACGTCCCGTCGGCCTTGAACGCGGGTTGGACCTCGACCCAGGTGTTGATCCCGTAGGTCGTCGTGACGGGCGACAGGAACTTGGGCGGCGCGGTGTTCTTGAACCGGTCGTCGTAGTCGTACGCCTTGATGTAGCCGTTGACGATGGTGCCGCCCTGGCTGGTACCCACCGGCCCGCGGTACTTCTGGGCGATCGCACCCACCACGATGAGCTTCCCGCGGGTTCCGCCCACGTTGTAGTTCTGCACCATGAACGTGTGCGCCACCGAGAGGATGGCGGCGTTGATCGTCCGGTTGGTCCCGCCCAGGAGCTGCGTGTACGTGGTGTTGTTGCCGCTGGTGGTCTTCTTCATCGGGTTCCAGACCCAGACGGCGTTCTGGCCGACGAGACCCAGCATGTCCGCGGTCGCGTCGTTGTACTTGAGGTCACCCGTGATGTAGACGTAGTTCTCCGCAGACAGCGTGGCGCGCCCGTTCAGGGTGCCCTTGACGAAGATGTCCCCGTTGCGGCACCCGTACGCCCCGGTGAACGGCTCGGTCTCGTTCGCGATCGGGTAGCCGAGGTTGTTCGTCGTCGTCGACCCGCAGGAGATCGCCCCGTCGCCGGGCGGCGTCTTGGTGCTCGCGGTGTAGTTGACGTCGGTGCTCTTCCCGGGCACCGTCTGCACGTGCACCACCAGGTTGGCCGGGACCGAGATCGTCTGACCGACGTAGGACGACCCCGACTTCTTGGCCAGGCCGGTCGCACCTGGCGTGCCGCACTTGGCGGGGTTGCTCCCGCCGGTGTCGTTGTCGCCGGTGGTGTTCGTGAACTTGGTCCACGGCGAGATCACGGTCATCGTGCCGTTGCTGTTGAACACGATCGAGGTCGGACCCGTGTAGAGGCAGCCCGTCACCGGCACCTCGCTCGGGAGATCGGACCGCGTCTCCTTCTTGATCTGGGCGTTGGTCGCCGGCATGCCGATCGTCGCCTGGTAGGTCGGGTCGCCGTCGAACTTGAAGACCGGCTTGACGTTGCCGTCCTTCACGTAGTTGGCTCCCGAGCTCGCCTTCCAGGACGTCGTGGTCTTCCCGAGGAACTGCGCGTTGCCGTTGACCTGGATCGCGTCGTTCGTGTGCATCGGGCCGTCGATGACGTCGCTGTTGCCGAAGAAGATGGTGCTGCAGTTGGGACGGTTGAGCGGGTAGCGGATCGCGCAGTTCGTCGTGCTCGTCGGGTTGCTCGCCGTCGGGTCCGAGACCTCGTAGTCGGTGAAGTACAGGAAGTCGATGAAGCCCTGCTGCTTCAGGTCGGCGACGACCGACCGCGTCTCGTTCCCGGACCGGCCGGTCGAACGGACCCGGAGCGTGCCGTCCGCGTAGTAGCGCGAGTTGTCCACCTCGTACCGGAAGTGCGCGGTCCCGTCGCTGCCCGGCACAGTCGCCCAGGTACCGGACGCACCGAGGCCGAAGGCGGGGTTGGCCGCGGCACCGGTCGGCAGCGTGAGCAGCGTCGAGACGCTGTGCGACGGGTTTGAGAACTCCGAGGCCGGGTTCCCGTACGCGAAGTAGCCGGTGTCGTTGGCGAGCCGGCTCTCGTACTCCTCGATGCCCGCGTACGCCGCGGCGAGGGCGGCACCCCAGTCCTGGTCGGTCCCGGCCTTCCGGAGCGAGCCGACGCTGAACGCGACGGCTGCGACGATCAGGGCGGCCATCACCGAGGTGATGCCGATGACGAGCGGCAGCGCGAGACCGCGGTCCCGCGGCTCGCCCGCCAGCACACGACGCAGTGCTCTTCTCATGGCTTGATCCTCGAGACGCCGAGATTGGGGATGCCGACGGTGTTCTGCAGCGTCACCGGGGCCACGCGGGACGAGGTGTCCGACTGCACGGTCAGAGAGATCTGGACCGACGCCACCAGGTCGATCTGAGCCGCGGTCAGCGTCCCGGTGTTCGGCACGACGAGCTCGTTCCCGCCCGCGTCGTAGTACCGGAACAGCTGGGGCGCGCCGGCGGGGACGGATCGCGCGATCGTCCGGACGGACGACGAGGTCGAGAAGGTCCACGGCGACTTCGACGTCGTGGCGAGCCACCGGGTCTCGCGCACCCGGCCGGTCGAGTCGATGCTGAACTGGACCTTGAGCGGCCGGGGGTTCGCGGAGTCCGCGTCGATGTACACGTACATCAGCACCGAGTTCGTGCCGGCCGAGACGAACGGCGGCTGCTGCTCGACGACGCCGGTGAGCTGCAGGCTCGTCCCCGAGCGGATGACGCGCGTGAGCTCGTTCATCCCGTTCGACGCGTTCATCGCGTTGTCGGTGGCCGTCCGCTCGTGCGTGAAGTTCCGCGCCACGCTCGTCACCATGACGAGGATGAGGGTGGTCACGACGCTGAGCAGCGCCATCGTCACGATCAGCTCGGTGAGCGTCACCCCCGCGTCACCGCGGTCCCGCAGCGCCCGCAGCCGCCTCACGGCGCCACCACCACGCGCGGGTCGAGCGTCACCCAGCCGTCGGCCGCGACCGAGCTGCGCTCCGGCACAGCCGGCGCCGGGAAGGAGATGGTGCTCGCGGGCACCAGGGTGTTCTGCGTCCCCGACGTCGTCCCCCGGTACAGCTTCCAGTTCCCGTACGGGAGCGCGACCACCGTCGTGCCGCCGCCGACGACGCTGCCGAAGGTCAGCGTCTCGACCGCCGCACACCCCGGGAGCGTCGAGCTCTGGGGGGGATTCTGGGACACGGCCTTGAGGTAGGAGCCCCCCGACCCGCCGGTGATCGCGACCAGACCCATCGGGACGTCCACCGTGGCAGCACCGCCCGGAGCCGCCGCGACGTTGGGGAAGCGTTCGCCGTGCAGCGTCCCGCCGGGCACGGCCTCGTCGGGCCACTGCATCGGGTCCGCCGAGTCGCAGGTCCCGGCGTAGGCCTGGTAGCCCTGCGAGAAGGGGTGCAGGTTGAACTTCTGGGTGGTGCCCGAGCCGCTGTCCGCGCTGCGGTTGAAGATGCCGTAGGTGTTCGTGAAGGTCGTCTTCATGTTCGTCGCGATCTTCGGCGCCACACCGGCGGGCGCGGTCGACGCGAGGCGCGCCGTGAACACCGCCGCCTTGTCGTACTGGAACCCGACGGTGGTCGACTGGCCCGCGACCACCGACACCGTCTGCGACGCCGAGCTCTGCTGGTTCGAGTCGACGTAGCCGGACCGCGAGATCGACACGGTGTAGCTCTGCGGCTTGACCTTGAGCACGTAGGTGCAGCCCTGGGCGTCGGTCGGGCTGATGACCGAGCCGGCCGACGGCGACGTCGACACCGCGACGTCCTTCGATCCCGTGCCGGCGCCGTTGAGCACCGACACGATGATCGTGCCGAGCTCGGGGTCGTTGAGCTTCGCCCCGGGGTTGATCACCGTGTCGGACCGGACCGCACGCGCGCCGTCGCGCATGTTGTCCCACGTCACCGCGACGCTCACCCGCTTGTAGCGGAGCATGCCGCCCGCCGCGGCGCCAATGCCGCCGGCGCCGCCGCAGGAGAAGTCTTGGTCGGGGTTCGTCACCCAGCTGGTCGTCCGCGCCACGTGGAAGGTGTCGCCGTTGAGGCTCACCGACCGGGTCGCGTCCAGAAGGGTGAACAGGTCGTCCGTGTCGCGGGCGAGGTCAATCTCCTCGGCGGCGAGGTTGGCCGCGACCTCGCGGGCGCGGGAGTCCCGGGTCACGGAGATGACGCTGATGGAGGTGGCGATGAAGCCGGTGGAGATGATCGCGAAGATCAGCATCGCGACCAGGACCTCGGCGAGCGTGATGCCCGCGTCGGACCGCCCCGCGTGCCGCGCGCGTGCGCGGGCCAGGAGTGCTCGCACTGCCTCACCTCTCGTGGTCGTGCCGGACATGCGCGGTGCGGGGTGCCGCCGAGGCGACACCCCGCACCGTTGAGGAGTGATCTCAGATCACGGCTTGGCGGAGTCGACGATCACGCC
This sequence comes from Cellulomonas sp. PS-H5, assembly GCF_019265565.1. Taxonomy (NCBI): domain Bacteria; kingdom Bacillati; phylum Actinomycetota; class Actinomycetes; order Micrococcales; family Cellulomonadaceae; genus Cellulomonas; species Cellulomonas sp. PS-H5. The sequence continues at coordinate 11,515 of NZ_JAHVCI010000044.1, read as the reverse complement.
GTCCTCGCTCTTGTACGTGAACGTGCGGGTCGCGCCGAGGTTCGTGTTCGTGCCGACGAGCTCGTAGCTGTTCGCGGTCACGTTCTGGACCTTGACGTCGACATCCTTGGTCTCGTTGAAACCGTTGCTCGCGAGAGCAGTCTCGTCGAGCTTGTCGTACGAGCCGTTGTTGCCGACCGCGTAGGACTCGGCGGCGATGGCCGCGTTCTTGACGTCGGACTCCACCTGCGAGGCCCAGGCCTTCTGGCGCTGGTTCAGGAACGCCGGGATGGCGATCGCGGCGAGGATGCCGATGATGATGATGACGACCAGGAGCTCGATGAGCGTGAAGCCCTTCTCACCGTTCTGGCGCTTGTCCATGACCTCACGGATGCGAGCGTGCATTGTTGACCTCTTCTGAGAAAGTTCGGGACGAGTGCCGCGGAATGCGACGTTCAAGGTGTTGCACCCAGTTCATCGGCCTGTGACCTGGTGTCTTGATCCCCCGAACGGGTGGTCCTTTTCGCCCAGAAGGCGGTGCAATGTGGCAGATGTCCGATTCGTCAGCCGACGAGCTCGAAGATCGAGAAGATCGGCATGTAGAGCGCGATGATCATGCCGCCGATGAGCGTCCCCAGGACCGCGATCATGAGGGGCTCGATGAGCGACGTGAGCTGCTCGGTGGTGGCCGAGACCTCCTCGTCGTAGAACTCGGCGACCTTCTTCAGCATCAGCTCGAGCGAGCCGGAGTCCTCACCGGTCGCGACCATCTGCGTGACCATCGGCGGGAACACCGCGTGATTCGCCAGCGGCGCCGCGAGCGACTGCCCGGTGCGCACGCTCTCCTGGACGTCCTTGACCGCCTGCTCGATGGCCCAGTTGCCCGAGGTCTGGCCGACGATCTCCAGCGACTGCAGGATCGGCACGCCGGCGCTCAGCATCGTGCCGAAGTTACGGGTGAACCGGGCGATGGCCACCTTCTTGAACAGCGGTCCGAAGATCGGCACCCGGAGCGTGAACGGCTGGACCCGCGACCGGATCGCGTCGTCGTTCTTGTGCTTCCGCCACCAGAACGCGAAGACGATGCTCACGACGAGCAGCACGGGGGCGAGCCACTTCATCACCCCGGACAGGAACACGAGGATCTGCGTCGGCCACGGCAGCTGCCCGCCGAGGTCCGTGAACATCTGCTCGAAGATCGGCACGATGAACAGCAGCATGCCCACGACGGCGAGGATCGCCATGATGAAGACCATCACGGGGTAGGTCATCGCCGACTTGATCTGGGCCTTGAGCTTCACCTCGGACTCGAAGTTCTCCGCGACCGACTTGAGCGCCTCCTCGAGGAAGCCGCCGACCTCGCCGGCCTTGATCATGTTGATCATGATCGGCGGGAAGGTGTCGGGGTGGCGGGACAGTCCGTCGGACAGCGAGTTGCCGGTCTCGACGTCGCTGCGGACCTGCGCCAGCACCTTGGCGAGCGCCTTGTTCTCGGTCTGCGCCGCGAGGATCGACAGCGCGCGCAGCAGCGAGAGGCCGGCGGAGATCATGGTCGCCATCTGCCGGGCCATGACCGCGAGGTCCTTGAGCTTCACCCGCTCGCCGAAGCCCGGGATCGTGATCTCCCGCTGGAGGCCGGTGTTCTGGACCTCGTTGATCGAGAGCGGGGCCATGCCCATCGTGCGGAGCCGGTTGACCACCGCGGCCTGGTTCGGGGCCTCGATCCGGCCCTTGACGAGCTTGCCGCCTCCGTCCCGGATCGAGTACTCGTACGTGCGCGCGACCGCCATCAGAACTGTCCTCCGAACCCGGACCCGACGCCGGTGCTGTTCAGCGCGGACGCACCCTGGTTCATGCGGGCAGTGCGGCCGACCATCTTGTTGAAGTCCTCGATGTGGTGCGCCTTCTCGAGCGCGACCTCGTAGGTGACCTTCCCGGTGCGCACCAGGTCGGACAGGTTCTGGTCGAGGGTGTGCATGCCGGCGTCGGTGCCGGCCTGCATCGACGAGTAGATCTGGTGCGTCTTGCCCTCGCGGATCAGGTTCCGGATCGCGGGGGTCGCGATCATGACCTCGGTGGCGACGACGCGGCCCTGGCCGTTCGCGGTCTTGCAGAGCGTCTGGCAGACCACGGCCTGCAGCGACGCGGCGAGCTGCGTGCGCACCTGGTCCTGCTGGTGCGACGGGAACACGTCGATGATGCGGTCGATGGTCTGCGCGGCGTCCTGCGTGTGCAGGGTGGCGAACACGAGGTGGCCGGTCTCCGCGGCCGTCAGCGCGACCGAGATCGTCTCGAGGTCACGCATCTCGCCGACCAGGATGATGTCCGGGTCCTGGCGCAGCACGTGCTTGAGGGCGTTCGCGAACGAGTGCGTGTCCGCGCCGACCTCGCGCTGGTTGATGATCGACCGCTTGTGGCGGTGCAGGAACTCGATCGGGTCCTCGACCGTCATGATGTGGTCGGCACGCGTCCGGTTGGCGAGGTCGATGATCGACGCGAGCGTCGTCGACTTGCCGGAGCCGGTCGGACCGGTGACGAGGACCAGGCCACGCGGCAGGCCGGCGAACGAGCCGACCACCGGGGGGACGCCGAGCTGCGCGAGCTCCTTGATCTCGTACGGGATGACGCGGAACACCGCTCCGATCGACTCCCGCTGCTGGTACAGGTTCACGCGGAACCGCGCGTGGCCGCGCACCGCGTAGGCGAAGTCCAGCTCGAGGGCCGCCTCGTACTGCTCGCGCTGCTTCTGCGTGAGCACCGAGTAGATCGACCGGCGCAGCGCCTCGGGCGCCAGCACCGGGAACTCCTCCAGCGGGTGCAGCGTGCCGCTCACCCGGACCATCGGGGCCGAACCGCTCGTGAGGTGCAGGTCGGACGCGCCGAGCTGGACCATCCGGACCAGGACGGCGTCGAGCGGCACGTCGCCGTCCTCGGCGCGCTGGCCCATGCCGGCGCGCTGCGGGGCGGGCGCGGCCGCCCGTGCCGGCGGCTGCGGGGGCGCGGCCGGGCGAGCGGGGGCGCCGCCCTGCGACTGAGCGAGCACCTGCGTCGGCGGACCCGCGGGCGCAGGTGCGGCGGCCGGCTGCGCCTGGCGCAGCGACGCGCGCGTCGGCGCCGCGGCGACGGGGGCGCCCGGCGCACCGGCCGGCGGCGTGTGCGATGCGGGCACGGGACCGCCGTAGCCGGCGGTCGGCACAGTGGTGCCGTAGCCGGCCGGAGCGCCCTGGGGGGGCAGCACCGGCGGCACCGCGTAGGCGGGCGGCGCACCGGCCGGCGCCTGGCCGGCCGCGGCCTGCCCTGTCGGCGGCAGGTACGGCGGGAGCGCCCGCGTCTCCGCCGGGTCGCCCGTGTAGGACTCGCTCACCGTCGTTCCCCTTCCTCGCCCACCCGGCGGCACACCGGGCCGTGCTACGCATCCCCTGATCGGCGCAGTGCCCCGCCCTCTTGAGGGTTCCGGCGCGCTTCCACTCCCCCGCCCGCGCGGACCACCCGGCCGGCGCCGTCCGGCGACCGCGGGCGGGAGCACGACCGAGTAGCCGACGCGTCGAGCGAGTAGTCCTCGACTGCTCGCTCGACGCGTCGGCTACCCCCTCGGCGCACCGAGGGTCGCCCAGAGAAGCGCGCCGCCAGGGCGCACGGCTTCCCCTGCTCAGGACCCGGCGGGACCCGGCCGGGCCCGGAGCGCTTCAGCGCGTCACGCCACGACCCGGAGGATCTCCTCCACCGACGTCTGCCCCAGCGCGACCTTCTGCCAGCCGTCGTCGCGGAGCGTGATCATGCCCTGCTGCCGCGCGGTGGCGCCGATCTCGGCGGCCGACGCCCGCGCCACTGCCAGGCGCTCGATGTCCTCGGTCACCCGCATGACCTCGTGCAGCGCGACGCGCCCCCGGTAGCCGGTGCGGGAGCACGCGACGCAGCCGACCGGCCGGAACAGCTCGGGCAGCGGCTCCCCCGGCACCCACGGGAACCGCGCGCCGATGAGCTCGGTCTCGGTCGGGACGTACGGCTCGCAGCACTTGGCGCACAGCCGCCGGGCGAGCCGCTGGGCGACCACCGCGTCGAGCGCGGAACCGACGAGGAACGGCTCGATGCCCATCTCGGTGAGGCGGGTGATCGCGGACGGCGCGTCGTTGGTGTGCAGGGTCGAGAGCACGAGGTGGCCGGTGAGCGCCGCCTCGATGGCGATCTGCGCGGTCTCGTGGTCGCGGATCTCACCGAGCAGGACGACGTCGGGGTCGGACCGCAGGATGGAGCGCAGCGCGCCCGCGAACGTCAGGCCGGCCTTCGGGTTCACCTGGACCTGGTTGATGCCGGCGAGCCGGTACTCGACCGGGTCCTCGACGGTGATGACGTTGATCTCGGGCTTGGAGACCGCGTTCAGCGTCGCGTACAGGGTGGTCGACTTTCCGGAACCCGTGGGCCCGGTGACCAGGATCATCCCGTACGGCTTGGTGTACGCGTCCTTGTACGACTCGTAGTTGTGCTCGAGGAACGCGAGGTCGCGCAGGTCGAGCGACGCGGTCGAGTTGTCCAGGATTCGCATGACGATCTTCTCGCCCCACACCGTCGGCAGCGTGGCGACGCGGAGGTCGATCTTGCGGCCGTTGTGGGTGACGGACATGCGGCCGTCCTGCGGCTTGCGGCGCTCGGCGATGTCGATGTCCGACATGATCTTGACGCGCGAGATGACGCCACCCTGGATCTGCTTGGGCGAGCGCTGCATCTCGTGCAGCACGCCATCGATCCGGTACCGCACGCGCAGGTCGTGCTCGGTGGGCTCGATGTGGATGTCGGAGGCGCGGTCGGAGATGGCCTGCGTCACCAGCAGGTTCACGTACCGGACGATCGGGGCGTCGTCCTCGACGGCGTTGCCGATGCTCGACAGGTCGACCTGCGCCTGCTGGGACTGCTGCTCCTCCTCGAACGCGGAGGACAGGTCCTCCATCTCGCCGTCGGCGCGGCAGAACCGCTCGATCGCGCGGCTGAGGTTCTCGTAGGTCGCGACGATCGGCAGGACGGCCATGCCGGACACGGTCCGCACGTCGTCGACGGCGACCACGTTGCCGGGGTCGGCCGTGGCGAGGACGAGCGCGCCGTCCTGGAACCCCACGGGCAGCACGGTGTACCGGCGGCACAGGGCGGCGGGCACCATCGACACCGCGGACCGGTCCACCTGGTACTCGTCGAGGTCGACGAACGCCATGCCGACCTGCCGCGCCAGCGCGGCCACGAGCTGCCCCTCGGTGAGGACCCCGATCTCGACCAGCGTGCGGCCGAGGGACTGCCCCCGGGCCATCTGCTCGTCCAGCGCGGCCATGAGCTGCGCCTCGCTGACCAGGCCCTCGTCCAGCAGGATCTCGCCGAGCTGCTTCACCCCGTTGCCCTTTCGTCCGGGGCAGGCAGGTGCACCGGCCCCGTAGGACCCATCGGCACGCCGGTGCGGGGAGATGAGGACCCGGGGGCGCTCAGACGAGCCGGAGGCCGTCGCGCGCCGGGTGAATCAGGTGGTCAGCCGGGTCGAGCGGTCAGCGGGCGAGGAGGTCAGCCGGTCAAGCCGTCGCAGCACGATCGGCCGCCGCCCCCGGCGACCCGGGCGCCGCGCCCAGCGCCGACCCGAGCGCCGCGTCCATCGCGGCGAGCGGCCCGGGCCGGCCAGTCATCAGCCGCACCTGCTCGGCGGCCTGGTGCAGCAGCATCCGCTCCCCCGGCACCGCGACGCCGCCGGCGGCGAGCCAGGCGGCGTGCAGCGCGGTGGGCCGCGGGTCGTAGGCGACGTCGAGCAGCACGGCGCCCGGCAGCGGCGCAGCGCCCCCGGCGAGCGTGGCCGCCAGGTCGTCGGCGGCGTGCGGCGGCAGGGTCGAGACGAGGAGGTCGGCCCCGGCCAGCGCGGCGGGCGCGCCGTCGAGCGTCCGGAACGCCGGCTCGACGCCCATGCGGTGCGCGGCGCGGGCGAGCGCGCCCGTGCGGCCGAGCGACCGCGCGAGCACGACCGGCGTGGTGCAGCCGAGCTCGGCAAGCGCGGCGAGAGCGGATGCGGCGGTCGCGCCCGCGCCGAGGACGACGGCGGTGCGGACGGCGGTGCGCGGCCCGGACACGGTGTCCACGGCATCGGTCGCGTTCGCACCCTGCGGCGCGGAACCGGAGGCACCGGCACCCGGCTCCCGTGCCGCCGCCAGCCCCTCCGACAGCGCCGCCACGATGCCGTGCACATCCGTGTTCGCCCCGGTGAGCACCGGCCGCCCCGACCCGCCCGCCTGCACCAGCACGGTGTTCACCGCACCGACGACGGCCGCCAGCGGCTCGACGTGGTCGAGCAGCGGCAGCACGGTCTGCTTGAGCGGCATGGTCAGGCTGAGCCCGGCCCAGCCGGCGTCCAAGTCGCCGACGAACGCCGGCAGCTGCTCCTCGGTGACGTCGACCGCGTCGTACGCCCAGCCGTCGAGCCCGAGGGCCCGGTACGCGGCCCGGTGCAGGACCGGGGACAGCGAGTGCGCGATCGGGTGGCCGAGCACCGCGGCGCGGCGCGCGGCACCGGTCACTGGTTCGCCGCCTGCCACTCCCGCAGCTCGGCCTCGTTCACCTTGTGCTCGTCGTAGGTCTCGGCGAACTTGGTCTCACCGGTGTCGAGGTTGACCGTCACCCAGAACAGCCACGGGCCGTCCGCAGGGTTGAGCACGGCGTCGATCGACACCTCGCCCGGGTTGGCGATCGGGGTCGGCGGCAGGCCGGGGACCTTGTACGAGTTGTACGGGTTGTACGGCGGCTGGGCCTGGCTGGTGTCCGCGTAGGTCAGCTCGGTGCCCGAGATCCCCAGGCCGTACGCGTTGATCGCGTCGATCTGCAGCGGCATCTCGATGTCGAGCCGGTTCTGGATCGCGCGCGCCATCTTCGCCCGGTCCTCGTCGAGCTTGCCCTCGCGCTCGACGATCGACGCCTTGTTGAGGACGGTCTCCCACTGGTCCTGGGCGACGCCCTTGGACGTCAGCAGCGCGGTGGTGCGCCCGACCATCTGCGTCAGCACGCTGGCCGCGGACGAGCCCGGCTCGACCTCATACGTGGCGGGGAACAGCCAGCCCTCGACGTTGCCGCCGGCCTCGGCGGGCAGCCCGATCGCGGCGGGGTCGGCGGCGGCGGCCTCGAGGTCCTCGACGGTGATGCCGGTGACCTCGTAGACGCGCTGGTAGATCTGCTTGGCCGTGTAGCCCTCGGGGATCGTCACCCGGTTCGACACCCGGTTCGCGGGGTCGAGCAGGGCGGCGACGGCGTCGCTGGCCTTCATCTCGAGCTGCAGGCCGTAGGTGCCGGGCTGGATGCCGACCGCGGCGGGGTTCGCCGCGTACGCGCTGGTGAAGGCGTTGACGGTCGCGACGACGCCGGCGTCGACCAGCGTCTGCCCGATGGCGCCGCCGGTGTCGCCGGACGCGACGGTCACCTGGACCTCGCCGCTGCCCGGGCCCGGGTAGTCCTGGACGGTCTCGTCGGCGCTGCCGCCGCCGGAGAACAGGTCGCCGAACACGCTCCACACGACGAAGCCGGCGCCGCCGACGAGGACCAGCGCGAGCAGGAGCACGACGACGCTGCGGCGCCGCCGGTGCTTCTTCTGCTTCGCGCGCTGCTCCTGCGAGTCGCGGCGCGAGCGGCGCGAGGGCGGGGGTGCCTCGTGGTGCTCCTGCTGCGGAGCACCGAGGAACAGGTCGCTCACTCGGTCGTCCCTTCGGTGTGTCCTGCTCGTCCAGCGTCCTGCCGACCCCCCGGGCGCTCCTCGGCGGGAGGCTCCGGGCGGGTCGCCGTGACCCGCTCACCGGGCCGGCGGCCCGAGGAGCGCTCCGCGTCGAGCGCGGTCTGCAGGATCACCACCGCGGCCGCCTGGTCGACGACCGCCCGGTGACGACGCCCGGACCGGCCGGACGCGTGCAGCGCCTGATGGGCGGACACCGTGCTCATCCGCTCGTCGACCAACCGCACCGGAACCGGTGCGACGGCCTGCGCCAGCGCACCAGCGTACGCGCGTGCGGCCTGTGCTGCCGAGCCCTCGGTCCCGGAGAGGTGCTTCGGGAGGCCGACGTACACCGCCGCGGCGAACCGCTCGGCCACCTCGGCGACGATCGTGGCGACGTCCGACGGCAGCGAGCCCGGGGCCGGAGGGCGGGTGTCGCGGGGCAGCGTGTCGACCGGCGTGGCCACCAGGCCGTCCGGGTCGCTGGCCGCGAGGCCGACCCGGACGGAGCCGACGTCCACGGCGAGCCGGGCCCCGCGCACGACGGCGTCGGGGTCCGGCCCGCCGGGCGCGTCGGCCGCGTCGGGGGTGCCGGGCACGGGGCTCAGGCCCCCGCCCCGATCGCCTCGCGGATGCCGGCGAGCGCCTCCGGCAGCCGGGCGGCGTCGGCTCCACCGCCCTGCGCCAGGTCGTCCTTGCCGCCGCCACCCCCGCCGAGCAGGCCGGACGCGGTCTTGACCAGGGCGCCCGCGCGGACGCCCTTCTCCCGCGCCGCGGCGTTCGTCGCGACGACGACCACCGGGCGGCCCTTGGCCACGCCGCCGACCGCGACGACGGCCGGCGCGGACTCGCCGAGTCGGGAGCGGACGTCGAGCACGAGGGTGCGCAGGTCGTCCGCGGCGACCTCGCCCGCGTCGTGCGTGACCACGCGGGTGCCGGCGATCTCCGCCGCCGAGGACGCCAGCGAGCCGGCGATCGCGAGCACCTGCGCGGCGCGCAGGCCCGCGAGCTCCTTCTCGGACTCCTTCAGGCGGGTCATCAGCGAGGACACCCGGTCGGCGAGCTCGTCGGGGCGCGCCCCGAGCAGGCCGGAGATCTGGCCGACGAGCGCGCGCTCCTTGGCGTGGAAGCCGTACGCCCCGTCGCCGACGAGGGCGTCGACCCGGCGGACGCCGGAGCCGATCGAGGCCTCGCCGAGCAGGGTGACCAGGCCGAGCTCGCCCGACTGCCGCACGTGCGTGCCGCCGCAGAGCTCGCGCGACCAGTCGCCGCCGATCGACACGACGCGCACCTGGTCGCCGTACTTCTCGCCGAACAGCGCCATCGCGCCGAGCGCGCGGGCCTCGGCGATCGGCATGACCGCGTCGGTGACCTCGAGGTTCTCCTGGAGCCGGGTGTTGACCCGCTCCTCGACCTCGGACAGCACGCCCTGCGGCACGGCCTGGCCGGCGCGGAAGTCGAACCGCACGCGGCTGGGCGCGTTCTCGGAGCCCGCCTGCGTGGCCGACGGGCCGAGCGACTCCTGGATGGCCTTGTGCACCATGTGCGTCGCGGTGTGCGCGCGGCTGATCGCGATGCGGCGCGCGGTGTCGATCGACGCGACGCCCGGCTCGTCCAGCGTGACGGTGCCCTCGACCAGGCGGCCGCGGTGGACCGGCAGGCCCTTGACCGGCGCCTGCACGTCGTCGACCTCGATGGTCGCGCCGCCGTCGAGCACGATCGTGCCGTGGTCGGCCAGCTGGCCGCCCATCTCGGCGTAGAACGGCGTCACGTCGAGGACGACCTCGACCTCCGCCGGCGCGGTGGCCGCGGGCGAGGGCTGCCCGTCGACCAGCAGGCCGACGACGCGCGAGCGGGAGGTGCTGCGGTCGTAGCCGACGAACTCGACCGGCTTCGCCCCGGACCCGCTCAGCGTCGCGTGCAGGTCCTGGTACGCCGCGGTGTCCGTGCGGCCCGCGCGCTTGGCCAGGGCGTCCGCCCGGGCGCGGTCGCGCTGCGCCTGCATGAGCGTCCGGAACGCCTTCTCGTCGACGGAGACGCCCTGCTCGGCCGCCATCTCGAGCGTGAGGTCGATCGGGAAGCCGTAGGTGTCGTGCAGCTGGAACGCCTTCTCGCCCGACAGCAGCGGGGCCGCGCTGGGCGTCCCGGTGCCGGTGGACTTCGCCTCGGAGACCGCGAGGTCGAGGATCGAGGTGCCCGCGGTGAGGGTGCGCAGGAACGCCTCCTCCTCCGCGTACGCGACCTTGGCGATCCGGTCGAAGTCGCGCGCCAGCTCGGGGTACGACGGCGACATCGCGTCGCGGGAGACCGGCAGCAGCGTCGGCAGCGCGGGCGTCTCGACGCCGAGCAGGCGCATCGCGCGGACGGCGCGACGCAGCAGGCGGCGCAGCACGTAGCCGCGGCCCTCGTTCGACGGCACGACGCCGTCGCCCATGAGCATGAGGCCCGAGCGCACGTGGTCGGCGACGACGCGCATCCGGACGTCGTCCTCGTGGTCCGCGCCGTAGCGGTGGCCGGACAGCTGCTGCGCGGCCTCGATGACCGGGAAGACCTCGTCGATCTCGTACATGTTGTCGACGCCCTGCAGCAGGAACGCGACGCGCTCCAGGCCCATGCCGGTGTCGATGTTCTTCTGCTTGAGCTCGCCGAGGATCGGGAAGTTCTCCTTGCCGCCCCCGTCGCCGCGCTCGTACTGCATGAAGACGAGGTTCCAGATCTCGATGTAGCGGTCCTCGTCGACGACCGGGCCGCCCTCGGCGCCGTACTCCGGGCCGCGGTCGACGTAGATCTCCGAGCACGGGCCCGCGGGCCCGCGCGCGCCGGTCGACCAGTAGTTGTCCTTCATGCCGCGGCGCTGGATGCGCTCGTCCGGCAGGCCGGCGATCTTCTTCCAGAGCTCGGCCGCCTCGTCGTCGGTCTCGTAGACCGTGACCCAGATCTTGTCCTCGGGGAAGCCGTAGCCGCCCTGGTCCTGCGGAGTGGTGATCAGCTCCCACGCGTGGGTGATCGCCCCCTCCTTGAAGTAGTCGCCGAAGGAGAAGTTGCCGTTCATCTGGAAGAACGTGCCGTGCCGCGTGGTCTTGCCGACCTCCTCGATGTCGAGGGTGCGCACGCACTTCTGCACGCTCGTCGCGCGCGGCCACGGGGCCGTCTGCTCGCCGAGCATGTACGGGATGAACGGCACCATGCCCGCGATGACGAACAGCGTCGACGGGTCGGGCGAGATCAGCGGGGCGGAGGGCACCACGGCGTGGCCGCGGGCCTCGAAGAAGTCGAGCCAACGCTGGCGGATCTCGGCGGTGCGCATGGTGTCCTCGTCTGGGTCGGGTGGCGGGGGTCGCGGGCCCTCGCCCGTTCTCGTGGTTCAGCGTCGCGCGCCGCGGGTGTGTTCCCGCGCGGGCGACCGGGTGCAGCCTAGGGGCCGCGAGGTGCAGGTCAGTAGAAGGAGTACGGCAGGTCGCCGTCGTCGTCGGCCGGGTCGTCCGTCGGCTCGTCGGCCCAGCCCTTGCGGGCGCGCGCGGCGCGGGCCGCGTCCCGGGCCTCGGGGTCCCGGTGCCAGGCGGGCGGGACGGCGCCGTGCGCGTCGTGCTCGGCCTCACGGGCCGCGGCACGGCGACCGGCGCGCTCGGCGCGGATCGCGTCCACGTCGACGTCGCCGACGAGGTCGTGCCGCAGCTGCGCCTCGCGCTCCGCCATGCCGGTGCGGAACTCGCGGCGGGCGTCGGACAGCGACCGCACGGCGCCGGCCGTGGTGGCGCCCGCGCGGAACGCGGTGCGCGCGGCGCGGGCGGCCGTGGCGGCGGTGGCCCGGGCGGTCCC
>NZ_JAHVCI010000043.1:0-38936 GCF_019265565.1 Cellulomonas sp. PS-H5 | reverse complement strand
CGCCGACCGCGCGCGCGGCGGGTCACCACGCGATCGCCGCGGGGCGCAGCGCCGCCGCTGCGTGCACGTCGGCGAGCCGCCCCCGCGCCGCGTCGCCGGGCGTCGTCATCGCGAGCGCGCCCGACGCCACCCCGAGGTCGAGCGCCTCCGGGAGCGGCGCGCCGCGCAGCAGCCCCGCGACCAGGCCGGCGGCGAACGCGTCGCCGCCGCCCACGCGGTCCAGGATCTCGAGGTCGCCGTGCCCGACGGACGCGTGCACGCCGTCCTCGGCGGACCACCCGAGCGCTCCCCAGCCGTTGCGGGACGCGGAGCGCACCGCCCGGCAGGTCGTCGCCACGACCCGCACACCCGGCGCGACGGTGCGGATCCGCGCCACGCCGCGCTCGAACGCCGCCCGCGCGGCCACCGGGTCCTCGGCGGGCGGGTCGTCCACGTCGGGGAACAGGTCCCACGCCGTGCCTATCAGCACGTCGCACGCGCCGGCGAGCGCCCGCGCGGTCGCGCACGCCTCCGCCCGGCCGCCGCGACCCCGCCAGAGCGAGGGCCGGAAGTTGGTGTCGACCGAGACCGGGACGCCGAGCCGTCGGGCCTCCCGGGCGGCGTGCAGCGCCGTGGCGGTCGTGGTCGGGGACAGCCCGGCGAACACGCCCCCGGTGTGGAACCACCGCGCTCCCGCGAGCACCGCGGGCCAGGGCACGTCGCCCGGGGCCAGCCGGGAGGCGGCCGTCCGCGCGCGGTCGGAGACGCCCACCGCGCCGCGGGCGCCGTGCCCGCGCTCGGTGAAGTTCAGCCCGTTGCGGGCGGGAACCGGTCCCCCGGCCGGGAGCCACCGGACCCAGCGGGTGTCCACCCCGGAAGCGAGCACCAGGTCCTCGACCAGCCGGCCCACCTCGTCGTCGACGAGGGCCGTGACCACGGCCGCCGGCAGCCCGAACGCGGTGCGCAGGGCGCGGGCGACGTTGTACTCCCCGCCACCTTCGTGCGCCGCGAACCCGCGCGCCGAGCGGATGCGCTGCTCGCCGGGGTCGAGCCGGAGCATCACCTCGCCGAGCGCGACCACCTCGGGCGCCCGGCCACCGGACGGCGCCGCGGGCCGCGGGGAAGACGGGGACGGCATGACCTCACCTCGCTGTCGGGATCACCGCCAACCTAGCCGAGAAACCGGTTCCTCGACACCCCCTGATCGGGCACGCCCGGGGGACGACGATCAGCCCGCGGCGGGGGCGGGCGCCGACGAGGCCCGCGTCAGCAGCGCCGCCGGCAGCACCTCCGCGGCGCCGCGCACGTCGACACCCTCCTCCGGCGCCGGCTCCGGCTCGCCCGCGATCCGCGCGTGCAGCCGCGCCCACGCGCGGGCACCGATCTCGTCGTACGGGACGTGCACCGTCGTGAGCGACGGCGTGGCGTACCGGGCGAGCTCGATGTCGTCGAACCCGACCACCGACAGCGTCCCGGGCACGTCGACGCCGAGCTCGTGCAGGTGCCCGAGCAGCCCGAACGCCACCTGGTCGTTGTACGCCACGACGGCCGTCGCCTGGGTGGCGAGCGCCGCGTGCGCCAGCGCGTAGCCCTCGGCGACCGTCGCCCCGCACGCGAGCGTGAAGAACCGCACGTCGCCGAACGCCAGGCGGGCCCGGCCGAGGCCGTCCAGCCGGGCCGTGTTCGACGGGCTCGACTCGGGGCCGGACAGGTAGGCGATCGCCCGGTGCCCGAGGCCGACCAGGTGCTCGACGACGCCGTACATCGCCGGCGAGTAGTCGACGTTGACGCTCGGCGTCGCCGACCCCGGGACGGTGCGGTTCACCAGCACCACCGGGTCGACCTCGTCGAGCACCTCGGCCAGGACCTCCTGCGACATCCGCGGCGCGACGATGACGAGCGCGTCGCACCGGGCGCGCGTGCTGCGCACGATGTCGGCCTCGTCGCGGTCGGGCCCCGCCGTCTCGGCGACCACGACGCTGTACCCGTGCCGGTGCGCCCCGTCGGCGACCGCGCGCAGCACCGCCTGGAACATCGGGTTCGCGAGGTCCGGGACGACGATCCCGACGGCGAGCGTCCGGCCGAGCGACAGCGAGCGCGCGGTGACCGACGGCCGGTAGTGCAGCTCGGCGGCGGCGGCGCGCACCCGGCGGGTCAGCTCGGCGTCGACGGTGCTGCCGTTCATCACGCGCGAGACGGTGGCCCGGGAGACCCCCGCGGCCGACGCGACATCGCTGATCGTCGCGCCCGTGCGCATCGGTCCGCTCCCTTCCGCCGGGCGCGTGCTGCGGCTCAGCGCACGGTCCCCAGGTCGAGTGCGCCGATGCTAACAGCGCGGCCGGTCCGCAGGGACTCGCCGGCCGCGATCCCGACGGAGACCGCCCGCAGCCCGTCGCGGTACCCCGCCGCGCGGCCGAGCGGGTCGTCCTCGAGCCGGAGGTCGCGGCGGAAGACGTCCGCGAGCAGCAGCGCGTCGCCGCCGCCGTGCCCGCCCTCGCCCCGCGGGATCGCCATCTCGCGCGCCCCCTCCCAGTGCCGCTGCACCACCAGGTGCTCGCCCTCGGGGCGGGACGGCGCGACCGGCACGGCGTCCGGGTTGGCCGACGGGTCGAGCACCACGCGGCCCTCGGCGTCGACCGACACCGCACCGCGCTCGACCACGGTCAGCTCGGCCCGCCCCTCGGTGCCGTTGACCGCGACCGAGTACCCCTCCCACGGGCAGTGCGCGTTCAGCGCGTAGGTCATGGAGACGCCGGACCGGTAGTCGACCACCAGCGACAGGTCGTCCTCGATCGTGATCCCCTCGGTGAACACGTCCCGGTCGCGCAGGTAGCCGTCGTGGTGCTCGGCGTCGAGGTAGAGGCCCTTCAGGCGGCGGTCCGCGCGCAGGTCGAGCGCCCACGGGTCGCCGGCGGTGCCGGTGCCGCGCTCGGGACGCGGCCCCAGCCCGCGGACCTGCGCGTTGTCGTGCCCGTAGAACCGCAGGCCGCCCGAGGCGAACACCCGCTCGGGCTCGTCGTCGAGCCACCAGCCCACGAGGTCGAAGTGGTGCGACGACTTGTGCACCAGCAGGCTCCCGGAGCGCTCGCGGTCCCGGTGCCACCGGCGGAAGTAGTCCGCGCCGTGCACGGTGTCCAGCAGCCACTCGAAGTGCACGCTGGTCGGCCGCCCGATCGCGCCGGACGCGATGACCTCGCGCAGCGCGGAGTTCCGCGGGGCGTACCGGTAGTTGAAGGTCATGACGAGGTCCCGGCCCGTCACGGCCACGGACTCGGCGATCGCCCGGCACCCGTCCGCGGTGGTCGCCATCGGCTTCTCCAGCACCACGTCCGCGCCGGCGGCCTGCACGCGCGTGACGTGCTCGGCGTGCAGGTGGTCGGGCGTCGTCACCACCACCACGTCGACCGCCTGCTCGGCGACCATCCGCTCGAGGTCCGCCGGGAGGTACCGGGGCAGGCCCGCGGGTCCGTCGAGCCCGAGCGCCGCGCCGACCTCGGCGTCGTAGAAGTCGACGCGGCCGGGGTTCGGGTCGCACCACGCCACGAGCTCGGCGACGTCGCGGTGCGCGCCGGTGATCGCCCCCACGTACATGCCCGCGCGGTGGCCGGTGCCCAGCACCGCGTACCGCCGGCGCCGCCGGCCGGTGGGGACCGGCGCGAACCGGGTCGTCACCTGCGCGTCCGCGTGCGGGGACGCGGAGGCGGCGGGGCGGGGCGCCGTCGGGTTCTGGTCGAGCGGGGCGGGAGGGGGCGTCATCGCACGGGGCCCTTTCGTCAGAAACGGGTTTCTCACAGCTCACCCTACCCAGGCGCGAGGCCGCCGCGCAGCACCGCCTCGGAACCGGGACCTCGGTCCCAGTTCTGCCGCTGGATTCCGCCGTGTCACGAGATCGGTCGCCCGATCCGCCGTCTCGGGCTGGACACGGGGTTCACCCGTTCGGGTAGCGTCCGGAACCGGTTCCTCAGAACCGTTGCAGCCAGACCACGAGGAAGTGTGTCCATGACAGCACTCAACGAGCTCCGCACCATGCGCAGCAAGCGGGGCGGCCCGAAGATCGCGGCCGTCTCGAACCTCCGCAAGTCCGATCAGCGTGCGGCGCTGGCGTTCCTGGCCCCCTGGTTCCTGGGGCTGTTCGGGATCACCCTGATCCCGCTGGTCGCGTCGCTGGTCCTCGCGACCACCGACTACGACCTGCTGACGTCGCCCACGTTCATCGGGCTCGACAACTTCACGGCGATGCTGACGGACACCCGGCTCCACGAGTCGCTCCGGGTGACGTTCCTGTACGTCGTGACGGGCGTCCCCCTGCAGCTGGTCGTGGCGCTCGGCCTGGCCGTGCTGCTCAACCGCGGCCTGCGCGGGATGACGTTCTACCGGTCGGTGTTCTACCTGCCGTCGCTGCTCGGCAGCTCGGTGGCCATCGCGATCCTGTGGCGCCAGGTGTTCGGCGAGGACGGGCTGTTCAACTCCTTCCTCGGCCTGTTCGGCATCCAGGGCATGGGCTGGGTCTCGCACCCGGACACCGCGCTGTGGACCCTCGTCCTGCTGCACGTGTGGACGTTCGGCTCCCCGATGATCATCTTCCTCGCCGGCCTGCGGCAGATCCCCGAGATGTACTACGAGGCCGCCTCGCTCGACGGCGCCTCGCGCTGGCGGCAGTTCCGCTCGGTGACGCTCCCGCTGCTCAGCCCGATCATCTTCTTCAACCTCGTGATGCAGGTGATCATCGCGTTCCAGTCGTTCACCCAGGCGTTCGTGGTGTCGAACGGGACGGGCGGGCCGTCGGACTCGACGCTCTTCTACACCCTCTACCTGTACCAGGAGGGGTTCACCAACCTGCGCATGGGGTACGCGGCCGCCATGGCCTGGGTCCTGGTCCTCATCGTGCTCGTGCTGACCGCCATCAACTTCTGGGCCTCGAAGTTCTGGGTCTTCTACGAGGACTGAGAGGAGTCCAGAGCCATGACCACCACCACCTCCCCCGACCTGCCCACCCGCATCCGCCGCCTCGCCGACGACAGCCCCGTCCGGCCGGGCCGCGAGCGCTGGCGCTCGGTCCTGCGCACCGGCACCCGGCACGCCGCCATGATCATCGCCGCGGTGATCATGATCTACCCGCTGATCTGGCTGGTCGGCAGCTCGTTCAAGCCGACCGAGCTCATCTTCCGCGACCTGTCGGTGCTGCCGACCGAGTGGGACTTCTCCAACTACGCGAGCGGCTGGGAGGCGCTGTCCCAGCCGTTCGGCCGGTACATGCTGAACTCCGCCGTCATCGTCGCCGGCTGCCTGCTCGGCAACCTGGTGACCTGCTCGATGGCGGGCTACGCGTTCGCCCGGCTGCGGTTCCGGGGCCGGAACATGTGGTTCGCGATGATGCTCATCAGCATCATGCTGCCGATCCACGTGATCATCGTGCCGCGCTACATCATGTTCCAGCAGATGGACTGGATCAACACGTTCTGGCCGTTGATCGTCCCGAAGCTGCTGGCCACCGACGCGTTCTTCATCTTCCTGATGGTGCAGTTCTTCCGCGGCATCCCGAACGAGCTCGAGGAGGCCGCGCGGATCGACGGCTGCGGCCACCCGCGCATCTTCTTCTCGGTGATGCTGCCGAACGCCGTCCCCGCCCTCGCGACCACGGCGATCTTCACCTTCATCTGGACGTGGAACGACTTCTTCAGCCAGCTCATCTTCCTGACCCGGGACGAGATGCGGACCGCGCCGCTCGCGCTGCGGCTGTTCCTCGACCCCGCGACGGGCAGCAACTGGGGACCGATGTTCGCGATGTCCATCGTGACGCTCGTCCCCATCTTCCTGGTCTTCCTCTTCGGCCAGCGGTACCTGGTCCAGGGCATCGCGACGACGGGGATGAAGTGATCAGCCGCACCGCAGAGCACGACTCGACGACGAGAGGGACGCTGATGCAGGGACGACGAGGGACGACGCGCGGGCGCCGGCTGGGCGCGGCCGTCGCCGCGACGGCGATGGCCGTGACGCTCGCCGCGTGCGGGAGCGCGGACAGCCCGGGCACTCCAGGGAGCACGAGCGGGTCCGACGACGCGGACCAGGTGACGATCACCTTCGCCTGGTGGGGCTCGGACACGCGGCAGCAGATCACCGAGGAGGTGATCGCGGCCTTCGAGGCCGAGTACCCGCACATCAAGGTCCAGCCCGACTTCACGAGCTGGGACAGCTACTTCGAGCGGCTGAACGTGGCGGCGGCCGGCGGCAGCCTGCCGGACGTCATCACGCAGCAGGAGCGGTTCCTGGCCGAGTACGCCAGCCGCGGGCTGCTCGCGGACCTCCGCGAGCTGGACATCGCGACGGACGCCATCGACCCGTCGGTGATCGAGTCCGGCGAGGTCGACGGCACGTTCGTCGGGATCGCGACCGGGGTCAGCAGCCACGCGCTGGTCACGGACCCGGCGATCTTCGCCGAGTCGGGCGTCGACCTGCCCGACGACACCACCTGGACCTGGGACGACTACGAGGCGGTCGCGAACGCGATCTCCGCGGGGTCCGGGGGCGAGCTGTTCGGCGTGCAGAACTACAGCTTCCTCGAGGTCGTGCTGAAGATCATGGCGCGGCAGAACGGCGAGGAGGTGTTCACCGAGGACGGCGAGCTCGGCGTCTCGGCCGACACCGTCGAGGCGTGGTTCCAGCGCTCGGTGGACCTGATGGAGTCGGGCGGCGAGCCGTCCGCGTCGGTCTCGACCGAGATCAACGCGGCCGGGGTCGAGGGCTCGCTGCCCGCGACCGGTCAGGGCGCGATGGCGTGGTTCTGGTCCAACCAGCTCGACGCGATCCAGAGCGCCGCCGGCCGCGACCTGCAGCTGCTGCGACCGCCGGGCGAGGCGGACGGGGTCCGGACGGGCGCCTACCTGTACCCGACGATGTACTACTCCGTGGCCGAGTCCAGCCCGCACCCGGAGGAGGCCGCGCTGCTCGTGGACTTCCTCATCAACTCGACGACCGCGGGCGAGCTGATCCTCATGGACCGCGGCCTGCCGTCCAACACCGAGGTGCGCGAGGCGGTCCTGCCGCTGCTGTCGGACGCCGACCGCGTCGGCGCGGACTTCGTCGCCGAGATCGAGCCGACGATCGTCGACGGGACCCCGGTCCCGCCGGTCGGCGCCGGCGAGACCACGCAGATCACCCAGCGGGTGAACTCCGACGTGCTGTTCGGGCGGATCACCCCGCGCGAGGCCGCGGAGCGCTGGCTGGACGAGGTCGGCGCGGCGATCTCCTGACACCCGGGCCGGGGCTCGCCCGCCGCGCGAGCCCCGGCCCCGTCCCCGCACCCCCACCCCGACCCCAGGGAGACCCCCGTGCGCCTCGTGAGCCACCACGCCGGCGACGCCGTCCGCCCCGGCGCGCTGGTCGCCGGACCCGGTGGCGACCGGCTCCTCGACCTCTCTCCCGCGCTGCCCGGCCGCGCCGTGGTCGACGTGCTCCGCGACCCCGCGCTGCACGCCGCCGCGCAGGCCGCCGTCGACGCGGCGGACCCGGCCTGCCTGCCGGACGCGGCCTCCGTCCGGCTCGCGCCGCCGGTGCGCCCCGGGACGATCCTGTGCCTCGGCCACAGCTACGCCGGGCACCTCGGCCGGGACCGCGCGCCCGACGACGTCCCCGAGCACCCGAACGTGTTCGTCAAGACCGCCAACACCCTGTGCGGCCCCGACGACCCGGTGGTGCTCCCGCCCGCCGTGCAGCACGCCGACTACGAGGGCGAGATCGCCGTCGTCGTCGGGCGCCGCGCGCACCGCGTCCCGCTCGCCGAGGCCGAGGCGCACGTCGGCGGGCTCACGCTGTTCGATGACGTCTCCGCCCGCGACTGGCAGTCCCGCACCTCGCAGTGGACCCTCGGCAAGTGCGTCGACGGCTTCGGCCAGCTCGGCCCCGCCGTCGTCACCGCCGACGAGGCCCTGCCGATCACGGGGCGCGAGCTCACGGTCGAGCGCGACGGCGTCGTCACGGTGCGGTCGAGCACCGACGCCCTGGTGTTCTCCCCCGCCTTCCTGATCCACCACCTCAGCCAGGTGCTCACCCTCGAGCCGGGCGACGTCATCGCCACCGGCACCCCCGCCAAGCTCCCCGAGGCGGCCGCCGCGCACGTGCCGCTGCGGCACGGCGACGCCGTGACCATCGCCGTCACCGGCCTCGGGTCCCTCACCACCACCTTCGTCGCCGGCGCGTCGTCGGCGCCCCGCCCCACCCCTGGAGGCCCGCAGTGATCCTCGACTCCTTCCGCCTGGACGGGACCGTCGCCCTCGTCACCGGCGCCGCCCGCGGCCTCGGTCGCGGCGCCGCGCTCGCGCTCGCCGAGGCCGGCGCCGACGTCGCCCTGCTCGACCACGTCGCGGGCACCGAGACCGCCGAGGCCGTGCGCGCGCTCGGCCGGCGCTGCCTGGTGCTGGAGCGCGACCTCGTGCACGCCGCGCCCGAGGACCTCGACGCCGACGTGCAGGCCGTCGTGGACGGGCTCGGCCGCGTCGACGTGCTCGTGAACAACGCCGGCATCATCCGCCGCGCGCCGCTGCTGGAGCACGCCGCCGCCGACTGGGACGACGTGCTGGCCATCAACCTGGACGCCGTGTTCCACCTCTCCCGGTCGGCGGCCCGCCGGTTCGTCGACCAGGGGAAGGGCAAGATCATCAACATCGCCTCGATGCTCGCCTTCCAGGGCGGCGTCCTGGTCCCCGGCTACACGGCCTCCAAGCACGCGGTCGCGGGCGTGACGAAGGCCCTCGCCAACGAGCTCGCCCGGCACGGGGTGAACGCCAACGCGATCGCCCCCGGCTACATGGCCACCGACAACACCGCCGCCCTCCGGGCCGACGAGGTCCGCGAGCGCTCGATCCTCGACCGGATCCCCGCCGAGCGCTGGGGCACGCCCGCCGACCTGCAGGGCGCGTTCGTGTTCCTCGCCTCGGCCGCCTCCGACTACGTCAACGGCGCGGTCCTCCCCGTGGACGGCGGCTGGCTCGTCCGCTGACGCGCCCCGCGCCGCCCGACCCGCACGCGCCCCGCGCCGCCCGCACCCCGCCCGACCCATCCCAGGAAGGCCCCCTCGTGGAGAACCGCTACGCCACCGGACCCGACCAGATCGCCGGCCTCGACACCGCCGGGCTGCGCGCCCGGTACCTGGTGCCCGACCTGTTCGTCCCCGGCGAGGTCCGCCTCGTCCACACCCACCACGACCGCGTCGTCCTCGGCGGCGCCGTCCCGGCCGGGCGGCGGCTGCCGCTCGAGGCGCCCGACGGCCTGCGCGCGGGCTTCTTCCTGGAGCGGCGCGAGGTCGGGATCGTCAACGTCGGCGGCCCGGCCGTCGTCGAGGCCGACGGCACGACGTACGAGCTGCCGCCGCGGGCCTGCCTGTACCTGGGCCGCGGCGTGCGGGACGTGACGTTCGCCGACGCCGACGAGGGCTCCGGCGCCCGGCTCTACCTCGTCTCGGCCCCCGCGCACACCGCGTACCCCGCGGCGCGCGTGCTGCCGGAGGACGGCACCGTCCGGGAGCTCGGCGACCAGGAGACGTCGAACCGCCGGACCCTGCGCCAGTACCTGCACCCGGACGGCGTGCGCACCTGCCAGGTGATGATGGGCGTCACGACGCTGCACCCGGGCTCGATGTGGAACACCATGCCGGCGCACACCCACGACCGGCGCACCGAGTGCTACCTGTACGTCGACCTCCCCGAGGACGCCCGGGTGATCCACCTGCTCGGCCGGCCCGAGGAGACGCGGCACCTCGTCGTCGCCGACGGGCAGGCCGTGATCTCGCCGTCCTGGTCGATCCACGCGGGCGTCGGCACCGCGGCGTACTCGTTCGTGTGGGCGATGGCCGGGGAGAACCAGGCCTTCGACGACATGGACGCCGTGCCGCCGGCCGCCCTGGCCTGAGCGGGGGACGCGATGACCACGCAGACGACCCCGGACGCGCCGACCGGCCGCGGCTACGGCACCGCGCGCACCCGATGGGCGGTGCTCGGCGCCGACACGCTGCTCGCCCGCGAGCCGCTGGTGAACCTCCGCGACCGCTGGGAGTACGAGGACGGGCTGGTGCTCGACGGCGTCCGCGCCGTGCACGCGCTCACCGGCGACCCGCGGTACGCCGCGTACATCCGGCGGAACCTCGACCACTTCGTGCGGGAGGACGGCTCGATCCTCGGCTACGCCCGGGCCGAGTACAACCTCGACCACGTCAACAACGGCAAGGCCGTCCTGGACCTGCTGGCGGAGACCGGCGAGCGGCGGTACCGCCTCGCCGCGGACCGGCTGTTCCAGCAGCTGCTCCGCCAGCCGCGGCTGCGCGCCGGGACGTTCTGGCACAAGCAGATCTACCCCGACCAGGTCTGGCTCGACGGCCTCTACATGGGGTCGGTGTTCTACGCCCGGTACTGCGTGCTGGCCGACCGGACCGACCTCCTGGACGACGTGGTGCTGCAGTTCACCACCGCGTACGACCTCACCCTCGAGGGCCCGTCCGGGCTGTGCCGGCACGCCTGCGACGAGTCCCGCCGGATGGGCTGGGCCGACCCGGGGACCGGGCGCTCGCCGCACGTGTGGCTGCGCGCGCTCGGCTGGTTCGTCATGGCGATGGCCGACGTGCTCGAGCACCTGCCCGCCGAGCACCCCGGCCGCGCGCGCGTCCGGGACCAGCTCGAGGACGTGCTCGCGGCGCTGCTGCGGGTCCGGGACCCGCGCACCGGCCTCTGGTACCAGATCCCGGACCAGGGCGACCGGCCGCTGAACTACCTGGAGTCCTCGGGCTCGTTCATGGTCCTCGCCGCGATCGCCCAGGCGCTGCGCCTCGGGTACCTGGCGGGCGACCGCTGGGAGCAGGCGCTGGAGTCCGGCTGGGCGCACGCCACGGAGCAGTTCCTGTCGGTCGACGCGCAGGGCTGGGTCAACGTGCACCGGATGTGTCAGGTCGCCGGCCTCGGCGGGCAGCCGTACCGCGACGGCTCCTACGCCTACTACATGAGCGAGCCCGTCGTGACGAACGACCACAAGGGCGTCGGACCCTTCCTGCTGGCCGCCGTCGAGATGGACCGCCGGCACGGCCTCGGGGCGGCCCGGTGACCGCCCCGGCCCGTCCGGAGGGCGCCTGGACCCTGCACCCCGACCGCGCGCTGCCCGCCGACCCGGTCACCCGGCCGGTCGCCCGGGAGATCTACCGCGCCACCCGCGACCTGCCGCTGGTCGCCATGCACGGGCACGTGCCCGTCGAGTGGTTCGCCGACGACGCGCCGTTCCCCGACCCGGCCCAGCTGCTGGTGGTCCCGGACCACTACCTGGTCCGGATGCTCGCCTCGCAGGGCGCCGGCATCGAGGAGCTCGGCGTCGCCCCGGTGGCCGCGGACGCGGGCGTCGTCGCCGAGACCGACCCGCGGGAGGTCTGGCGGCGGTTCTGCGCCGGGTGGCCGCTGTTCCGCGGCACCCCGACCCGGTTCTGGCTGGAGACCGAGCTGGTCGAGGTCTTCGGCGTCACCGAGCGGCCGAGCGCCGCGAGCGCCGACGCGCTCTACGACCAGGTGCAGGCGGCGATCGACGACCCGGCGTTCCGGCCGCGGGCGCTGCTCGACCGGTTCGGCATCGAGGTGATCAGCACCACCGACCCGGCGTGGTCGACCCTGGACGCCCACGCCCGGCTCGCCGCCGACGGTCTCGGCGACCGCGTCGTCCCGACGTTCCGGCCGGACGCCCTGCTCGCCGTCGACCGCCCGGGCTGGCGCGCCGACCTGGAGCGGCTGGGCGAGGCGGCCGGCACGGACGTCGGGTCGTACGCCGGGTACCGGGAGGCCCTGCGGGTGCAGCGCGCCCGGTTCAAGGCCGCCGGCGCCCGCGCCTCCGACCACGGGCTGCTCGGCACGGGCACCACCCCCCTCACGGACGCCGAGGCGGAGCGGGTGTTCGCGGCGGCGGTGCGCGGGGAGGTGACGGCCGCGGACGCCGACGCGTTCGCGGGCCACATGCTGTTCCAGATGGCCGCGATGGCCGCCGAGGACGGCCTGGTGCTGCAGCTGCACCCGGGCGTGCTCCGGGACCACGACCCCGCGGTGGCCGCGGCGTTCGGCCCCGACAAGGGCTACGACATCCCGGTCGCGACGGAGTGGACCCGCGCCCTGCGCCCGCTGCTGGCGGCGTTCGGCCGGCATCCCGGGTTCCGGACCATCCTGTTCACGACCGACGAGTCCACGTTCTCCCGCGAGCTCGCCCCGCTGGCCGGCGTCTACCCGTCCGTGCGGCTCGGCGCCCCGTGGTGGTTCCTCGACGCCCCCGACGCCATGCGGCGGTTCCGGGAGGCCGTGACCGAGACCGCCGGGTTCGCGAACACCTCCGGGTTCGTCGACGACACCCGCGCGTTCGTGTCGATCCCGGCCCGGCACGACCTGGCCCGCCGCGTCGACGCCGGGTACCTGGCCCGGCTCGTCGTCGAGCACCGGCTCGACCTCGACGAGGCCGTCGACACCGCGGCCGACCTCGCCTACCACCTGCCCCTGCGCGCCTACGAGGCCTCATGACCACGACGTCCCGACCCGGCCCGGCCGGGCTCCCCGACCCCGCAGGTCTCCGCGGCCCCGCAGGGCTCCCCGACCCCGGCGACCTGCCGGTGCCCGGCGCGGCGACCGTGCAACGGGACGAGCTGCCGCTCACCGTGCTGCAGTTCGGCGCCGGCAACTTCCTGCGCGCGTTCGTCGACCAGATGATCCAGGGCGCCAACGACGCCGGCGTCACCCGGCACGGCGTCGCGGTCGTGCACGCCACGCCCGGCCCGGACCGCGCGCTCGACCTGCTGCGCGAGCAGGACGGGATCTACCACGTGCTGCTCGAGGGCGTCCGCGCCGGCGAGCCCGTCCGGCAGGTCACCCGGGTCACCGCGATCCAGCGCGTCGTGCGGGCCCACGAGGAGTTCGCCGCCTACCGCGCGACCTACCTGGAGCCGTCGCTGCGGGTCCTGGTGTCGAACACGACCGAGGCGGGCATCGCCTGGGTCGAGGGCGACGACCTCACCGCCACCCCGCCCGCGTCCTTCCCCGCCAAGGTCACCGCGCTCCTGCTGGACCGGTTCCGGCACTTCGGGGGCGACCCGGCCGCGGGCCTGCACGTGGTGTGCTGCGAGCTGATCGAGGACAACGCGAGCACCCTGCGGCGGTACGTGCTCGCGCACGCGGCGGCGAACGACCTGCCGGACGCGTTCGTCGCCTGGGTCGAGCAGGCCTGCACGTTCCACGACACGCTGGTCGACCGGATCGTGCCCGGCTACCCGCGCGACGAGATCGACGACGTGCACCGGCAGATCGGGTACGCCGACCGGCTCGTGGTCAAGGGCGAGCTCTACGGCGTGTGGGCCGTCGGCGGCGACCCGGCGCTGCGGGAGGTGCTGCCGCTGGACCGCGCCGGCCAGCCCGTCGAGTTCCTGCCCGACGTCCGGCCGTACCGGGACCGCAAGGTGCGGGTGCTCAACGGGATGCACACGGCGCTGAGCCCGCTCGGGCTGCTGCTCGGGGAGGACGGCGTGCGGGAGACGGTGGCGCGGGCGGACGTCGCGCGCTACCTCGACCTGCTGCTGGACCGCGAGGTCCTGCCGTCGCTCGCCGAAGACCCTGAGGCGCTGCGCCGGTTCGCCGCGACCATCCGCGAGCGGTTCACCAACCCGTTCCTGCACCACCGGCTCGCCGACATCGCGCTCAACGCGCTCGCGAAGTACCGCGCGCGGAACCTGCCCGTGCTGCTGGAGGCGTGGCAGGACGGCCGGGAGGCGCCCGCGACGGCGTTCGCGCTCGCCGCGCTCCTGGTGCTCGCCTCCGGGCGGCTCGGGCCCGCGGGGTTCGAGCCCGCCGACGACCCGGAACCCCTCGCGCTCGCGCGGGCCTGCGACGACGGCGACCTGGCCGGGTGGGTCCGCGGGGTGGTGGTCGCCGCCGGGATGCTGCCCGCCGACGACCCGCGGCTGGGGCGCCTCGCGGACGAGGTGGCCGGGCACGCCGGGTCGATCCTGCGCCGGGGTGCCGAGGCGGCACTGGCGGACCTGCTGGCGGGCGCGGGCTGACGCCCCGGACGTCCGCGGGACCGGTCCGTCCCGGGGCCGGGCGGGACGGAGGGCCCGCCCGGCCCCGGGACGACGACGGCCCGCGCCCCCTTCCGGGGACGCGGGCCGTCGTGCTCGTGCGGGGTGCGGTCAGTCCCGACCCTGCAGGATCGCGAGGATGCGCAGGATCTCGAGGTACAGCCAGACCAGGGTGACGATCAGGCCGAACGCGGCCGACCAGGCCATCTTGGCCGGGGCGCCCTGCTCGACGCCGCGCTTGATCGCGTCGAAGTCCATGATCAGGCTCGCTGCCGCGAGACCGACCGCGAACAGACCGGCGAGGACGCCGACCCAGCCGTTGCGCAGCGGGCCGAAGCCGTCGCTCGACACGAAGAACATCATCACGACGTTGACCAGCGAGTAGGCCAGGTAGCCGACCATCGCGATGAGCAGCCAGCGCGTGAACTTCGGGGTGACGCGGACCCGGCCGGACTTGAACAGGAACAGCGCCGCGCCGAACGTCGCGAACGTGGCGACGACGGCCTGCAGCACGATCGGCTGCACCGACTGCCCGTCGAAGGTCATGTTCTGGAACGCCAGGCTGATCCCGCCGAGGAACACGCCCTGCGCCACGGTGTACAGCGTGATGAGCAGCGGGCTCGGGTTCTTCTTGAACGCGTTCACCAGGCCGAGCACCAGGCCGACGACCGCGCCGAGGGGCCACAGCCCCGGCGCGACGTTCCAGGTGGCGGCCGCGACGACGACGAGCAGCGCGAGCAGCCCGCCCGTCTTGATGATGACGTCGTCGTAGGTCAGCCGGCCCGTGTCGCGGGTGGTGGCCGCGGGCGCGCCGTACATCTGCTCCAGCGACTGCGCCTCGATCACCGGCCCGGTGGCCGTGGCGCCGTACGCGCCGGGCTGCGCCGCGGTCTGCTGCGCGCGTCCGCGGTTCCCGCGGGCACGCGGGTCGCCGAAGACGGCGCTGTTGTTGAACACCGGGTTGGTCATCGGTCCTCCAGGGTCGGTTCGCGATCGAGCCGGCAGTGGCACTGACCCTAGAACGCCGCGACCCCCACGGAAGTTCCCCGGACCCCGCAGAGGCCAGGACCATCCCGGCGAGCGACCCCGCGGACCCCCCGGGTCATCCCCACGGTGGAGGCCGTCGGCCGTGCGGGCGAGCCGGCCGCCCCGGAGGATCGGCCCCACGGACGTTCCGCGCCGCGCCCCGGGTCCGTAGGTTCGTGCCGTACCCAGAGACCACCCCTGTGAGGACACCATGATCGAGGCAAGAGGACTCACCAAGAGGTACGGGCAGAAGACCGCCGTCGCCGGCATCGACTTCACCGTCCAGCCCGGCAAGGTCACCGGCTTCCTCGGACCGAACGGCGCCGGCAAGTCGACCACGATGCGGATGATCATGGGCCTCGACCGGCCCACGTCCGGCACCGTCACCGTCAACGGCCGCCCGTACGCCCAGCTGAAGTCGCCGCTGACCGAGGTCGGCGCGCTGCTCGAGGCGAAGGCCGTGCACTCCGGCCGCTCGGCGACCAACCACCTCCGGGCCCTCGGCGCCACGCACGGCATCGGCCGCAAGCGCGTCGACGAGGTCATCGAGATGACCGGGCTCGGCCAGGTCGCCGGCAAGCGCGTCGGCGGCTTCTCGCTCGGCATGGGCCAGCGCCTCGGCATCGCGGCGGCCATGCTCGGCGACCCGCGCACGCTCATCCTCGACGAGCCGGTCAACGGCCTCGACCCCGAGGGCGTGCTGTGGGTGCGCAACCTGGTCAAGCACCTCGCCTCCGAGGGCCGGACGGTGTTCCTGTCCTCGCACCTGATGAGCGAGATGGCGCTGACCGCGGACCACATCCTCGTGATCGGCCGCGGCAAGATCATCGCGGACGCCCCGGTGGGCGAGATCGTGTCGGCCGCCTCCGGGAAGTCCGTGCGGGTGCGCAGCCCGCACGCGTCCCGGCTGGCCGAGCTGCTGGCCGCGCCCGAGGTCACCGTGACCTCCGTCGAGGCGGGGCTGCTCGACATCACCGGCACGAACGCGCAGGCGGTGGGCGAGCTCGCCGCCGCGAACGGCCTGGTGCTGCACGAGCTGACCCCCGTGCAGGCCTCGCTCGAGTCCGCCTACATGTCGCTCACCGCCGACGCGGTCGAGTACCACTCCACCGCGGCCGGCCCCGCCGACGCCGCGGCCACCCCGCTCCCCGAGGAGGCCCGGCGATGAGCGCCGCGACCGCGACCACGACCCCCCGCCCCGCGCGCGTGGACGCGCCCCGGGTGACGTTCCCGAAGCTCGTCCGCTCCGAGTGGATCAAGCTGTGGACCCTGCGCTCGACCTGGTGGGTCGTGATCATCACGGTCCTCGCCCAGGCGGGCTTCACCTGGATGGGCACGTACTTCACGCTGCAGAACGTGAGCCCCGACGACCTGGGCATCTCCGGCTCCACCGTCGGGCCGAGCTTCGTCCAGAGCGGCATCATGATCGGCCAGCTCGTGATCTCCGTGCTCGCCGTCCTGGCGATCACCGGCGAGTACTCCACCGGCTCGATCCGGTCCACGTTCGCGGCCGCGCCCCGGCGCGTGGACGCGGTCCTCGCCAAGGGCGTCGTCGTGCTCCTCGTCGCCTTCGTCACGGGCGCCCTGGCCACGCTGCTGTCCTGGGCGCTGATCACCCCGTCGCTCGGGGAGGCCTACGCCATCGACCTGTCCGACGAGATCCACCGCCGGGTGCTGATCGCCATGCCGCTCTACCTCATGGGCGTCGCGCTGTTCTCGTTCGCGATCGGCGCGCTGCTCCGGGTGTCCGCCGCCGCGCTCGCCACGGTGTTCGGCGTGTTCCTGGTCGTCGAGACGCTGTTCTCGGCGTTCCCGAACATCCGCGTGCTCGCCGAGACGGCGCCGTTCCTGCCGTCCAACGCCGGGTTCCAGGTGCTGTCGACCTCGACCGAGAGCATCGACGCGCTCCGGGCGGCCAGCGACGTCGCGGTGCTCACGCCGTGGCAGGGCTACGCCGTGCTCATCGCCTGGGGCGTCGTGCTCCTCGGGGCCGCGCTGGTCCTGGTGCGCCGCCGCGACGCCTGACCGGCGCCGCACCCTAGGGTGGCCCCGTCCCGCACCCGGGACGGGGCCCCCGCCGTCTCCCGCGGCCCCGGCCGCACCGCCCGCACCCGGGCGCCCGACCCCCGGAGGACCCGCTGAGCACCGCACCGGAGCCCGCCCCCGCCGCGTTCACCGAGCTGGACGCCCGGCGGCTGGGGCGCGTGCGCCGGTTCTTCGCCCTGCACCCCCGCGCCTCGGACGTCCTGGTCTGCGTGTTCTTCGCCCTGTCGGCGATCTCCTCCGTCGGTCCGGTCGTCGACGGGCGGGGCCCGAACGTGGGCGTGGCGCAGGACACCGTGCGGCTGTCGGGCGGCGCGGCCGCCCTCTCGCTCGCGCTCACCGTGCTGGCGCTCGGCGCGCTCTGGTTCCGCCGGCGCTGGCCCGTGCGGATCACCGCCGCCCTGGGCGCGGCGACGGTGCTGCAGGTCCTGCTCACCGGGTCCGTCGGCGCGGGCGACGTCGCGTTCGCCCTGGGCCTGTACGTGGTGGCGGCGACCCGGCCGCAGCGCCAGGGCTGGATCCTGCTCGGCGCCGCGAGCCTGGCGGTGCTCGGCGCGTTCCTCCTGTGGGGCGCGGCGCTCCGGCCCGACGGCTCCGGGCTGTCCGTCGACATCGGCTCGATCCTGGTGGCCGGACTCGTCGCCCTGGCGGTCGGCGCCAACGTCCGCAGCCGCCGCCTGCACACCCGCGCGCTGGTCGAGCGGCACCAGCAGCTCGTGGACGCCGGCGAGCAGCACGCGAAGCTCGCCGCCGCCGCCGAGCAGACCCGGATCGCCCGCGAGATGCACGACGTGGTCGCGCACGGCCTGACGGTGATGATCGCCCTGTCGGACGGCGCGCGGGTCGCCGTCCGCCGGTCCCCCGACGACGCCGTCGCCGCGCTCGACCTGCTGTCCGAGACCGGGCGCACGGCGCTCGCCGACATGCGGCGGATGCTCGGCGTGCTGCGCGGGGCCGACGTCCCGCTGGAGCCGCAGCCCGGCTCCCAGGACCTGGAGTCGCTGGTCCAGCAGTTCCGCGCGGCCGGGCTCACCGTGCACCTGACCACCGCCGGACCGGCCCTGCCGGGCGACGCCGCCCTCGCGCTGACGGTCTACCGCGTCGTGCAGGAGTCCCTGACCAACGCCCTGCGGCACGCCGGCGGCGGCGCCCGGGTGGACGTCCTGGTCCGGCACGGCGCCGGGCGGGTGGGCATCGAGGTCGTCGACGACGGCGGCGTCGCCGACCCGGTGGCCGACGCGGCGTCCGAGCCCGGCCGGCTGAGCCGCCTGGGCGAGCGGCTGGCCGACCGCCGCGACGACCCGCTCGCCGCCCGCACCGACGCCGAGGGGGTCGCGGTCGCGGCCCCGGCGACGCCGGCGGCGCGCGGCGGCCGCGGGCTGGTCGGCATGCGCGAGCGCGCCGCGGTCTACCGTGGCTCCGTGGCCGCCGGGCCGTACCGGACGGGGTGGCGGGTGCACGTCGAGCTGCGCACCGACGACCTCGCCACGCCGGCCCCTCCGGCCACGCCCGCCCCGCCCGCGCCGTCCGGCGCACCCGCACGACCCGCCCCGACCGAGGAGCCCGCGTGACCACGACCGAGGACGGCGCGGCCGCCGCGCCGATCCGCGTCCTGCTGGTGGACGACCAGCCCCTGCTGCGCATGGGCTTCCGCCTCGTGCTCGACGACGAGGACGACCTCACCGTCGTCGGCGAGGCCGGCGACGGCGCGGAGGCGCTGCGGCAGATCGCCGCGCTCGACCCCGACGTCGTGCTGATGGACGTCCGGATGCCCGGCACCAACGGGATCGAAGCCACCGAGCGGATCGTCGCCGCCGGCTCCCGGTCCCGGGTGCTCATCCTCACCACGTTCGACCTGGACGAGTACGCGTTCGCCGCGCTGCGCGCCGGCGCGAGCGGCTTCCTGCTCAAGGACGCCCGGCCGGCCGAGCTCACGGCCGCCATCCGCGCCGTCGCCACCGGCGACGCCGTCGTCTCCCCGCGGGTGACCCGGCGCATGCTCGAGCTGTTCGCCGAGGAGCTGCCGGGCGAGCAGGCCGCCCCGTCGCCGCGCGGCGACGCCCGGGCGGACGACCTCACGCAGCGCGAGCGCGAGGTGCTGCTCGCCGTCGCCGAGGGGCTGTCCAACGCCGAGGTCGCCGAACGGCTGTTCCTGTCCGAGGCCACCGTGAAGACCCACGTGGGGCGGATCCTCGCGAAGCTCGGGGTGCGGGACCGGGTGCAGGCGGTGGTGTTCGCCTACGAGTCAGGCCTCGTCGGGCGCTGACGCCCCGGCGGGCGCGACGGCGTGCCGGCCGCCCTGCTCCGGGACGCCCCCGTCGGCGGGGGCACGGCGCTCGCCGGCGGCCGCCTCGGCCTCCGCGCGCACGAGCCGCTTCCGCTCCCCGCGCCGCTCGGTCAGCGTGTACAGCACCGGCACGAGCACCAGGGTCAGCAGCGTCGAGCTGAGCAGGCCGCCGATCACCACGATCGCCAGCGGGCGCGAGATGAAGACCCCGCCGCCCGTCAGCCCGAACGCCATGGGGGTCAGCGCGAAGATCGTCGCCGCGGCCGTCATGACGATCGGCCGCAGCCGGTGCCGCGCACCCTCCACCACGGCCTCGTCCAGGCCGAGCCCGTCGCGGCGGTACTGATTGACCAGGTCGATCAGCACGATCGCGTTCGTGACCACGACGCCGATCAGCATGAGCACGCCGATCAGCGCCGGTACGCCGAGCGCGGTCGACGTCGCGAGCAGGCCGAGCAGCGCGCCGGTGGCGGCGAACGGCACGGACACCAGCAGGACGACCGGCTGCCGCAGCGAGCGGAACGTCGCCACCATCACCACGTAGACGATCGCGATCGCGATGAGCAGCGCGAGCCCGAGGTCGGCGAACGCGTCGGCCTGGTCCGCGGACACGCCGCCGATCGTCACCGACGCCCCGTCCGGCACGTCGATCCCGTCGACCGCGGTCTGCAGCGCCGCGGTCAGCGTCCCGAGGTCCTGGCCCGCGGGCGTCGCCGACACCGTCGCGGCGCGCTGACCGTCGATCCGGGTCACCGAGGTCGGCACGTCCACCACGTCGACCGTCGCCACCGCGGACAGCGGGACGACGCCCGCCGCCGACGGCAGCACCAGCGCGCGCAGCTCGTCGACCGTCGCCGGTGCCGTGCCCGTGCGGACCACCACGTCGACCGGGCCGGTGCCGAGGTCGACCTGCCCGACGGCCTGCGGGCTGAGCGTCCCCGCGAGCGCGCCGGCCACCTGGGTCTCGGTGAGCCCGGCCGCGGCGACCGCCGCGCGGTCCACGTCCACCCGCACCGTCGGCTGCTCGGCGGCGAGGTCGTTCGTCACGTCCGCCGTGCCCTCGGTGCCGCGCACCACGTCCTCGACCTGCGCCGCCAGGTCCGCGAGCGTGCCGGTGTCGGCCGCCTGGACCACCACGTCGACCGTCGAGCTGCCGTACGCGGCGTCGCCGCCGGCCACCGTCAGCTCGGTGCCGTCGGCCGCGGCGACGTCCGCGCGGATCGCGTCCTGCACCTGCTCGGGGTCCGCGTCCGGGTCGAGGGTCAGGGCGTAGCTCGCCGAGGGCGCGCCGCCGCCGCCGAAGAACGCCGCGGCGCCGCCGGCCGAGCCGACCGTCGTCTGCACCGTCGCCACGCCGGCCAGGTCGCCGAGCTGCTGCTCCACGTCGCGCGCCGCGTCGTCCTGGGCCGCGAGCGACGTCCCCGCCGGGAACGTCTGCGTCACCGAGACGGTGTCCTGGCCGGTCGAGTCGAGGAAGTTCGTCTCCAGCCGCGGCACCAGCGCCAGCGTGCCGCCGAACACCGCCACCGCGAGGCCGATCGTCCACACCGGGTGCGCCACCGCCGTGCGGAGCGTCGCCAGGTAGCCGCGCTGCATCCGCCCGTTCCGCTCGCGCGCCTCGACCGCCTCGCGGTCGGCGGCGCCGCCCTTCGCCGGGCGGAGGAACCAGTACGCGAGCACCGGGACGATCGTGAGCGCGACCAGCAGCGAGGCGGTCATCGCGATCGCCACGGTCAGGGCGAAGGGCCGGAACAGCTCGCCGACCATGCCGCCGACCAGGCCGATCGGCAGGAACACCGCGACCGTCGTGATGGTCGAGGCGGTGATGGCGCCGGCGACCTCGCGGACCGCCGTGAGGATGGCGGTCTGCTTCCGCTCGCCGTAGGACAGGTGCCGCTTGATGTTCTCGATGACCACGATCGAGTCGTCGACCACGCGGCCGATCGCCACCGTCATCGCGCCGAGCGTGAGGATGTTGAGCGAGTAGCCGCTGACCTGCAGGCCGATGAACGTCACCAGCAGGGACAGCGGGATCGAGATGGCCGACACCAGCGTCGAGGCGACCGAGGCCAGGAACACCAGGATCACCACCACGGCGAACAGCAGGCCGAGGCCGCCCTCCGTCGCGAGGCCGTGGATCGACTCCTCGATGAACGGCGCCTGGTCGAACACGACGGCGACCTGGCCCTCGCCGAGCACGCCGGACAGGTCGTCCAGCGCCTCGGTCACGCCGTGCGACACCTCGACCGTGTTGCCGTCCGGCGTCTTCGTGATCGCGATGCCGAGCGCCGGGCTGCCGTCCAGCCGCGAGTACGACGTCGGCTCCTCGGTGCCCTCCGCGACCGTCGCGACGTCACCGAGCGCGACCGTCGCGCCGGCCGGCGTGGCCAGCGGCAGCGCGCGCAGCTCGTCCACCGAGGTCAGCGGTGCGCCGACCTGCACCTGGAGCGTGCGGTCCCCCTCGTCGACCGTGCCCGCGGGCAGCGCCACGCCGTAGTCCTGCAGCAGCGTGCTGACCGCGGCCGGGGACACGCCCGCCGCCGTGGCCGCCGCCAGGTCCAGGTCCACGGTGACCAGCTGCTGGGCCGTGCCGGTCAGCGTGACGTCCCGGACGCCCTCGACCTCCTGCAGCCGCGGCAGCACCTGGTCGTTGAGCGTGGCCACGAACGCCGGGTCGAGGTCCGCGCCGTCGTCGGCCGCCCCGCCGCTCACCGCGAGCTGCACCACCGGCAGGTCGTCGATCGACCCCGTGATCACCTGGGGGTCCACGCCGTCCGGCAGCGAGGACGACGCGGCGGACAGCGCCCGCTGCACGTCCTGGGCCGCGTCGCCGGTGTCGGTGCCGTACTCGAGCATCACCGTGGTCGTGGAGATCCCGGACGACGCGGTCGACGAGATCTCCTCGACCCCCGCGACGCCCGCGAGCGCCGCCTCGACCGGCTCGGTCACCTGCTGCTCGACCAGGTCGGGCGAGGACCCGGGCGACACGGCCACGACCGCCACCGTCGGGATCTGCAGCGACGGGATGAGCTCCTGCTTCAGCGAGCCGAGGCTCACCAGGCCGAACACCGCGATCGCGGCGGTGATCAGGGCGATCACCGCGCGGTTGGCGAGGGAGAGCCGGGTCAGGCGGGACATGCGTGCTCCACGGGTGGTGCGGCCGGGGCGGGCCGGTCTCAGGGCTGGCGTGCGCGCCCGGGCCCGCGGGGGCGGTCCGGGCACGGCACGACCGCGCAGCCCGGCCGTCGTGGCCGTGCGCGCGGTCGTGGGGTGAACGGGTGGGCCGGCCGGGTGGTTCCCGCGCCGGCCCACCGCTGCGGCACCGGCGGGGCTCAGGCCTCGCCCAGCGCCTCCTCGGGCGTGCCCTCGACGGCGCGCGCCGCGCCATCCCACTGCCGGAAGGTCAGCCGCTCGCCGACGGCCGCGGCCATCGCGCGGCCCTTCCAGGCGAACGCCACCACGCCGATCAGCAGCACCGCCGCGCCCACCCAGTACGGGGCCGTCGCGCTGACCGGGTGCAGCAGGCCGGCGATCACCGGCGCGGGGGCCGCGAAGCCCCAGCGGACCAGGTTGAACGCCGCGGTCGTGGTGCGGCGCTCCGCACCGCCGAGCCCGAGCGCCAGGTCGGTGAGGTTCGCGTTCGCGATGCCCATGCAGACGCCGGCCAGCACCAGCACCACGACCGACTCGGCGGTCCCGGCGCTCGTGGCGAGCAGCACGAGCGCGATCAGCAGGCCGCCGATCGCCACACCGACCGTCGCCACCGCGCCGATCCGGTGCGCGAGCCGGTGGCCGACCACCAGGATGCCGACCGCCAGGCCGATGCCCCACGCGGTGAACACCAGGCCGAGCGGGATCACGTCCAGGCCGAGGAACACCGGGGTGTAGCCGAGCACCACGAAGAACACGAAGTTGTACGCGGCGGTGACGACGCAGAGCGTGCGGAACGCCGGGCGGCGGAACGGCTGCCACACGTCCCGCAGGGTCAGCGCGGTCGGCGGGTCCTGCGGGTCGCGGAGCCTGGTGATCGACATGCCCAGCGCGATCAGCATGAACACGCCGCACGCGGCGAACGGCACCCGCCAGGAGATCTGGCCGAGCAGGCCGCCGATCAGCGGGCCGACCGCGAAGCCGAGGCCGACGCAGGTCTCGAACAGCTCGACCACCCACTCGCGGTCGGTGGCCAGCGCGACCAGCAGCACCATCGCGGTCGCGAAGAACATCGCGTTGCCCAGGCCCCACAGGCCGCGGAGCACGGCGAGCTCGAGGATGTTGCCGGACAGGGCGGCGAGCACCGCGGCCGCCGCGACGACCGTGACGCCGGTCGCGAGCACCTTGCGGTACCCGTACCGGCCGGTCGCGATGACCGCGGGGATCATGCCCACCGCCATCACGACCAGGTACGCGGTGAACAGCAGCTCGATCTGCCAGGTGGAGGCGCCGATCTCCTCGCCGATCACCGGGAGGATCGGGTCGACCACGGCGATCCCGGCGATCGCGAAGAACGCGGTCAGGGCCGTGGCGTAGATGGCGGTCTTGTTCGGTTCGGGGTGCCGACTGGGCATGCGTGTCCTCAGGAAGTCGTCGTCGGGTATGTCTGTACTATACAGGCTTATCGCCCGGCGGGACGTGGCAGACTTCCCGGGCCGACCCGAGGACGAGGTGACCATGCAGCCGGACGACTCCCTGCGCACGATCGAGGCCCAGGTGGCCATGCTGCTGCGCCTGTCCGACCGGACCCGCCGCGCCGGCGCCCGCGCCCGCGGGGAGATCGAGCGCTCCGCGTACCTCGTCCTGGGCGTCCTCGCCGAGGAGGGGCCCACGAGCGTGAACGCCATCGCGGACGCCCTGCGGCTCGACCCGTCCACCGTCACCCGGCAGGTGCTCGCGATGGAGCAGGCCGGCCAGGTCGTGCGCGCCGCCGACGCCAGCGACGGGCGGGTCACGCTCGTCCGGCCCACCGAGGAGGGGCTCGCGGCGCTGGAGCGCACCCGCGACGTCCGCGCACGGCTGTACGGCGAGGTCCTCGACCACTGGTCCGCCGACGACCGGGCCGACCTCGCGCGGCTGCTCACCCGGCTCAACGCCGACGTCGACACCTGGGGACGCGCGCACGGCAGCCGGTGAGACGCGCCCCGCCCCCGCGTGACGCGCCGCTGCCGACCACCTACGCTCGACCCGACGCGCCGGTCACGCCCCCGGGCCGCACGTCCCCGCACGCCGACCCGTCCGGCACCTCGAACCACTGGAAGGTGCTCCCCGCGTGACCTCGACCGAGCCCGTGACCACCCCGCGCCGCCCGCCGCGGACCGCCCTGCGCGCCACCGTCGTGCGCGCCGAGCACCTCAGCCCGGCGATGGTCCGGATCACCCTCGGCGGCCCCGGCGTCGCCGGCTTCGCGCCGTCCCCGCACGCGGACTCCTACGTCAAGCTGGTGTTCCTGCCGGGCGTCGGCGCGACCACCTCGGGCGCCGACGTGCTCGCCGCCTGGACCACCCCCGACGGCCGCGTCGACATGGAGGCCGCCCGCGCGGCCCTGCCGCCGGAGCACCAGCCCCGGATGCGCACCTACACCGTCCGCGGGTTCGACGACCTCGAGCTCACCCTGACGATCGACCTGGTCGTGCACGGCGCCGACGGCATCGCCGGCCCCTGGGCCGCCACCGCCGCACCCGGCGACGAGGTCGTCGTGGTGGGCCCGGGCGGCGGCTACTCCCCCGACCTCACCGCCGACCACCACCTGCTCGCCGGCGACGCCTCGGCGCTGCCCGCCATCGCCGTCGCGCTCGAGCGGCTCGGGGGCGCGGCCTCCGGGCACGCGGTCCTCGAGATGCACGACCAGGCCGAGGAGCAGGCCCTGCACGTCCCCGACGGCATCGCCCTGCACTGGGTGCACAGCGGCGACGCCGCGCCGGGCGCGCGGCTCGTCGAGGCCGTCCGCGCCCTGCCATGGCCGGTCGGCCGGGTGCACGCGTTCGTGCACGGCGAGGCGGGCTCCGTGCGCGAGCTGCGGCGCTACCTGCGCGTCGAGCGCGGGCTCGGCAAGACCGACCTGTCGATCTCCGGCTACTGGCGGCTCGGGGCGGACGACGAGGGCTGGCGCGCGGGCAAGCGCGACTGGCTGCGCGGGATCGAGGACGCCGAGGCGGCCGCGGGGCTGGACTGAGGGCTCAGGCGCCCGGGGCCACGTGCCAGGGGCGGTCCGGGTCCGTGGGGCGCGCGTCCGAGGCGACCTCGATCGCGTAGGTCGCGGGCGGCGGCCCGTCCGGCACCGGCCCGAGGTAGCGGTGGCCGGTCATCCGGCACCACGCCGGCAGGTCGATCGGCGCCACCGGGTCCGACGTCGTCAGGTGCACGACGGTGCCGCCCGGCAGCTCCCGGGCGCGGGCCCGCAGCAGCACGAGGAGCCGGGCGCAGCCGAGGTCGCCGCCGTCGAGGTGCACGGGGGCGCGGGGCGCGGTCGCGTCGTCGGGCGGGGTGGGCACGCCCGGACTGTACCGAGCCCGCCGGGGCCGGTCAGCCGACCGACGCCGGGCGCCCGGTCCCAGGGGCGTCCACGACGTGCCCGCCGACGGTCGGCTCCCCCGCGGCCGACCCGGCGCCGCCGCGCGGCGCGGGCTCGTCCCGCTGGCCGACGAGGCCCGCCGCCGGCTCGCCCGGGCCGGGGCCGCCGGACGGACCGCCGACCCCGATCGCCCCCGCGACCAGCGCCGCGGCCACCTCGCGCGGGTCCCCGGTCGCGGACAGGGACCTGAGGTGCGCCAGCGCCTCGGACGCGTCGCAGCCGCGCTGGGCCATGACGACCCCGACCGCGCGGTCGAGCACGACCCGCGACCGGCTGCCGGCGAGCAGGTCGTCCATCGTCTGCGCGAGCTCGATGATCTCGTCCCGGGCGGCGACGACGGCCGCGATGCCGTGCGCCAGCCCGAGCGCGCGCGGCGTCACCTCGGACCAGTCCGGCGTCCCCGGCGAGTAGAGGGACAGGTGCACGGTGACGTGCCCGTACGTGCCCGGCACGACGAGCGCCGAGCGGAAGCCCTGCACCCGGCAGGCGTGGCTCCACACCGGCCAGCGGTCGTCGGCGGCGACGTCCGGGACGGTCACCGGGGCCCCGGTCGACCGGACCAGGTACCGCGGGCCGAGCCGGTGCCGGTCCTGCACGGAGTCGCACCGGGCCACCGCGACGGAGGCGGCCGACAGCCACCGGTCGCAGCCCCGGACCGTCGCGGCGGAGCAGGCGGAGGCCTCGACGCCCAGCGTGCGGGCGGCGTGGCGCGTCAGGGTGTGGATCAGCGCGTCCAACGAGGCGTCGGCGTCGACCCGCACGACCTCGTCGGACCCTCGGGTGGCCATGGTGCGGTCCTGACGTGGTGGGAGCGCGCTGCGCGGCGCTGCACAGGCCGTCAGTGTCCGCCCGCTCGGCCGGGGGCGCCACCCGGGCGGCTGGCACCCCGGGCCGCGGCACCGGATGCGCCGGTCAGGCGGCCTGGCCGGGGCGCAGCAGCACCTTGGTCCAGCCGTCCTCGCGGTCGTCGAACCGGCGGTAGCCCTCGGCGGCCTGGTCGAGCGGCAGCTCGTGGGACACGATGAACGACGGCGTCGCCCGCCCGGCGACGATCAGGTCGCGCAGCTGGCGGTTGTACCGCATGACGGGCGCCTGGCCCGTGCCCATGTGCTGGCCCTTGGTGAAGAAGGTGCCGTAGTCGAAGCCGATCCGGCCCTGCTTCGCTCCCTCGTCCGCGGCGCCCGGGTCCTCGGGCATGTAGACGCCGACCACGCCGATGCCCCCGGTCGCGCGCACCGTGGCGACGAGGTTGTCGAGGACCAGCTCGGGGTGCTCGTCCCCGGACGGGTCGTGCGCCTGGTAGCCGACGGCCTCGACGCCGCAGTCGGTGCCGCGGCCCTTCGTCGCGTCCATGATCTGCTCGACCGGGTCGCCGGCCGAGAAGTCGACGCCGATCGCGCCGATGCTCTCCGCGAGCCGCAGCCGGTCGGGCTCCTTGTCGACGACGAACACCCGCGACGCGCCCCGGATCAGCGCGCTGTGCGCGGCCATCAGCCCGACGGGCCCGGCGCCGAACACCGCGACGTCGTCGCCGGGCTGCATCCGGGCCAGCTCGGTGCCGTGCCAGCCGGTCGGGAAGATGTCGCTGAGCATCGTGAAGTCGTTCTCGTGCTCGGTGCCCTCCGGGAGCTCGAGCAGGTTCACGTCGCCGTACGGGACGCGCAGGTACTCCGCCTGGCCGCCGTCGTACGGGCCCATGTTGGCGTAGCCGTAGGCCGCACCCGCCATCCCCTCGATCGGGTTGGTGCGCAGGCAGAACGACGTCCAGCCCTGCAGGCAGTTGCGACAGGTGCCGCACGCGATGTTGAACGGCACGCTGACCCGGTCGCCGACCTGGATGCGGGTGACGGCGGGTCCCACCTCCTCGACGACGCCCATGTTCTCGTGGCCGAGGACCTTGCCCTCCTCGACGGTGGTGCGCCCCTCGTACATGTGCAGGTCGGACCCGCAGATGTTGGTGGTGGTGATCCGGACGAGCACGTCGGTGGGCTGCTCGATCCGGGCGTCGGGGACCTCGACGACCTCGACCTGCTGCGGACCGCGGTAGACGACTGCGCGCATGCTGGGTTCCCTCCTCCGGGCGGCCTCGTGGGCCGCGCCCGCCGCGACGTGGCTGCACGGCCGGGACCTCGATCCTCTGCCGAGCCGGGCGCCCCGGCATCTGGGGCGCTCCCCGACCCCGGGCTCCGCGCCCATCACCAGCGCGCTTGGTCTTACCTACCAACTGGTAGGTAGAGTGGCGACCGGTCCGACGGCGGACCGGCCGGACCCCGCGCCGCGTGCAGGTGCCCGGCTTCGCGCGACGAAGGGTGAACCGGTGGACGAGCTCCTGTTCGGTGCGGCGTACTACGACGAGTACATGCCGACGGACCGGATCGAGACGGACGTCGAGATGATGAAGGCGGCCGGCATCACGGTCGTCCGCATCGCCGAGTCGACGTGGAGCACGCTCGAGCCGCAGCCCGGCGTCTTCGACTTCACGCACGTCGACCGCGCGCTGGACGCGTTCGAGGCGGCGGGGATCCACGTGATCGTCGGGACCCCGACGTACGCGGTGCCGGCGTGGCTGGTGCAGTCGCACCCGGACGTGCTCGCGACCACGCGGGCCGGCGAGGGCCGGTACGGCGCGCGGCAGATCATGGACATCACGAACCCGACGTACCTGTTCCACGCCGAGCGGGTCATCCGGCGGCTCATGGAGCGCACCGCGCACCGCCCCGGCGTCATCGGGTTCCAGATCGACAACGAGACCAAGTACCACGAGACCGCCGGCCCCGCGGTGCAGCGCCGGTTCGTGAAGTACCTCCGCGAGGAGTTCGGCGGCGACCTGGACGCCCTGAACGCGGCGTTCGGCCTGGACTACTGGTCGAACCGGGTGGACGCCTGGGAGGACTTCCCGGACGTCCGCGGCACGATCAACGGCTCGCTGGGCGCCGAGTTCGACAAGTTCCGCCGCCGGCTGGTCGAGGAGTTCCTGGGCTGGCAGGCCGGGATCGTGCGCGAGTACGCCCGGGAGGACCAGTGGGTCACGCAGAACTTCGACTTCGACTGGACGCCGGGCTGGTCGTACGGCCTGCAGCCGGCCGTCGACCACTTCAAGGCGGCGCCGACCGTCGACATCGCGGGCGTGGACATCTACCACCCGACCCAGTCCCGGCTCACGGGCAAGGAGATCGCGTTCGGCGGCGACATGACCCGCTCGATCAAGGGCGGCGCGAACTACCTGGTGCTGGAGACGCAGGCGCAGGGCCAGCTCGGCTGGCTCCCCTACCCCGGCCAGCTGCGGCTGCAGGCGTACAGCCACCTGGCCAGCGGGGCCGACGGCCTCATGTACTGGCACTGGCACTCGATCCACCACTCCTTCGAGACCTACTGGCGCGGTCTGCTGTCGCACGACCTGCAGAGCAACCCGACGTACGAGGAGGCCGGCGTCTTCGGCCGCGAGGCGCAGCGGGTCGGCTCGTCGCTCATCCACCTGCGCAAGCACAACCGCGCGGCGATCATGGTGAGCAACGAGGCGCTGACCGCGCTGAAGTGGTTCACGATCGAGGTCGGGTTCATCGACGGCGTGTTCGGCTCGTCGATCGGCTACAACGACGTGCTGCGCTGGGTGTACGACGCGCTGTTCGACCTGAACGTCGAGGTCGACTTCGTGTCGGTCGACGACGAGGACCTCGCCCGGTACGACCTCCTGGTGGCGCCGGTGCTCTACGCGGCCCCGCAGGCGACGATCGACCGGCTGGACGCGTACGTGCGCGGCGGCGGCCACCTGGTGACGACGTTCCGCACC
This sequence comes from Cellulomonas sp. PS-H5, assembly GCF_019265565.1. Taxonomy (NCBI): domain Bacteria; kingdom Bacillati; phylum Actinomycetota; class Actinomycetes; order Micrococcales; family Cellulomonadaceae; genus Cellulomonas; species Cellulomonas sp. PS-H5. Next base: position 9,172 of record NZ_JAHVCI010000043.1, on the reverse strand, counting down.
GCCGTCGCGGACGAGTACGTGCAGGTGTGGCACGACACCGCGCCGCACGGGCTCACCGAGGTCACGGGCGTGAGCTACAACCAGTACACGGTGCCCGGCGACGGCGTCGGCCTCGCGCTGCACGGCGACCTCGCCGCGGTGCCGGGCGCGACCGAGGGCGCGGCGGCCGGGGCGCAGGCGTTCCTCGAGCTGCTGAACCCGCGGGGAGCCGAGGTGCTGGCGTCGTACGACCACCCGGCCTGGGGCCCGTACGCGGCGATCACCCGGAACCGGGTCGGCGACGGGTCGTCCCTGCACCTGGGCACCATGACGTCGCCGGAGCTGCTCCGCGCCGCGCTCACGCTGGCGGTCCGGGACGCGGGGATCGCGGACTGGGCGCAGGACCTGGCCGGCACCGCGTCGGTCCGCCGCGGCACGAACGCCGCGGGGAACGCGGTCACCTACCTGCTCAACTACTCGGCGGACCCGGTGACGGTCGCGGCGCCGGTGGCCGGCCGCTCGGTGCTGGCGGACGGCGCGGCCGTCGCCGCGGGCGAGGAGCTGGTGATCGCGGCCTGGGACCTGGTGGTCCTGGAGTCCTGACCTCGACCCAGGGGGTCCTCGCGCACGGCTAGGGTCGTGCGCGAGGACCGCCCGGACGGAAGCAGGAGACGTGACGACGCAGCAGCAGGACCCGCCGGCGGTGCGCCGCCGGGTCCGCCTGACCCCCGAGCAGCGCCAGGCGCAGATCCTCGAGGCCGCGACCCGGCTGATCGCCCGGAACGGGTTCACCGGCATGGCGCTCGCCGACGTGGCGCAGGAGGTCGGGCTCACCCAGGCGGGCCTGCTGCACCACGTGGGCTCCAAGGAGGGCCTGCTGGAGCTGGTCGTCTCGCAGCTGTACGACCGGCGCGGGACGCCCGACGACTACGTGGCGACCGGCGACCCGGCCGCCACGCACCCGGACGGGATCTCGATGCCGGGGTACTTCCGGTTCCTCGTCGCCTTCAACGCGGCGCGCCCGGAGCTGCTGCGGCTGTACACCGTCCTCGGGGTCGAGGCGTCGTCGCCCGAGCACCCCGCGCACCCGTACTTCCTCGACCGGCCCGACCAGGTCTGGGGGTTCTACCGCGGCTTCTCGTGGCGGCTGCCGCCCGAGGTGGGCCCGTTCGATGGCCTGCGCGACCTGGTCGAGATGACGATCGAGGCGATGGACGGGCTGCAGATCCGGTCGTTCCGCCGCCCGGCGGTCGACCTGGGGACCGAGTGGGCGAAGTTCGAGCGCGTCCTCTACCCCTCGCCCGTCTGGGACGGGTACCGCTAGCCGGACGACGACGGCCCGGGTCCCCGCGCGAGGGACCCGGGCCGTCGAGTCGGCGGCGCCGCGTCAGTGCATCGCGACCGGCGCCTCGGCGTCGGCGGGCGGCCGCCGGACCAGCAGCGAGGCGACGAGCGCGACCAGCGCCACGACGCCGCCCCACAGGAACGCCCCGCGCACGCCCGCCGCGGTGGCGGTGAGCACGTCGGCGCCCGCCTCCAGCCGCGCGGCCGTCGTCGTGGACAGCACCGTGATGAACAGGGCGGTGCCCGCGGCGCCGGCGAGCTGCTGCAGGGTGTTCACGATCGCGCTGCCGTGCCCGTACAGGTCGCGCGGCAGCGAGCCGAGCGCCGACGTGAACAGCGGCGTGATCATGAACGCCAGCCCGATGCTGAGCAGCGTGTGCACCGCGACGACCGCCCCCGCCGGGGTGCCCGGGTGCAGGGTGGACAGCAGCCACAGGGCGACGCTCAGCGCGAGCACGCCCGGCGTCACCAGCGGGCGCGGCCCGAACCGGTCGAACAGCCGGCCGACCAGCGGGGACAGCGCGCCCATCACGAGGCCGCCGGGGAGCAGCAGCAGGCCGGTCTCCAGCGTCCCCAGCGCCAGGACGTCCTGCAGGAAGATCGGCAGCACGATCAGGGCGCCGAACATCGCCATGAAGCCGACGATCAGCACCAGCGCGGACACGGTGTACGAGCGCCGGGTGAACACCCGCAGGTCCATCAGGGGGCCGTCGTGCGTGCCCTGCAGCCGGATCTGGCGCAGCGCGAACGCGGCGAGCGCGAGCACGCCGACCGCGATCGGGATCCACGGCGCGACGACCGTGTGGCCGCCGGCGGACTCGCCGATGCTGGACAGGCCGAAGATCAGCGCGCCGAAGCCGACGGCCGACATCAGCAGGGACAGCACGTCGAGGCGGTGGTCGGACGGCTCGGTGACGTCCCGGACCTTCCACGCGCCGAGCGCGAGGGCGATGACGGCGATCGGCAGCATGACGAGGAAGATCCACCGCCAGGACAGCTGGGACAGCACGAGGCCGGAGATCGTCGGGCCGATGGCCGGGGCCACCGAGATGACGATCGAGATGGTGCCCATGGTGCGCCCGCGGATGCTCGGCGGGACCAGGGTGAGCGCGGTCGTCATGAGCAGCGGGAGCATCACCGCGGTGCCGCTCGCCTGCACGACGCGGCCGGCGAGCAGCGCACCGAAGCCGGGGGCCGCGGCGGCGAGCGCGGTGCCCGCGACGAACAGCGACATCGCGGTGACGAAGATCGGGCGCAGCCGGAACCGGCTCATGATCCAGCCGGTCGCCGGGATGACGACCGCCATCGTGAGCATGAAGCCGGTGGTGAGCCACTGGCCGGTCGCCGCGGTGACGCCCATCTCCTGCATGAGGACCGGCAGGGCCACGCCCATGGCCGTCTCGTTGAGGATCACGGTGAAGCCGGCGACGAGCAGCAGGCCGATGAGGGTGCGGTCGCCGGGCGCGAGCCGGACGGGCGCGGACGCCGCGGGGGCGGGCGCGGCGGTCGTGGCGGCCGGCCCGGCGCCGTCGCCCGGCGCGCGGTCGCGCAGGGCGGTGTCGTCGTGGGTGGTCATAGGTCTCCCTCGCGGGTGGGGTCGGCGGTGAGGTGCGCGCGAGCGGGTCCGCGGCGGGGCCGGCGGACGCCCGAGGGAGGCGCACGTCGGGACCAACGTCCCAGACGCTCGCGATGATTCCCGAGGGGGCGGCGCGGTGTCGCCGGGTTTTCCGCCGACGCCCGCCACGGCGGCCGGGCGTGACCGGCGGACGGAGAGGTGCCCCCGGCGGGGTTCGAACCCGCACTGTGCCGGGTTTAAGCCGGCTGCCTCTGCCGGTTGGGCTACGGGGGCCGCGCCCATCCTGCCAGCACGACGGAGCCCGCCCACCCTCGCGGGGTGGACGGGCTCCGGTTGCTGCGGACCGCGCGTCAGGCCTTGGCGGTCGGCTTGACCTCGGCGGGCGAGCCGTCGGCGGGCGAGGTGTCGTCGGCCTTGCCGGCGCCCGAGGGCTTCACCTCGGCGCCGGGGACCGCGGCGTGGTCCTCGTCCTTGGCCGGGGCGGCGGGCACGGCCTCGGGCTTCGGCTTCGGCGGCACGGACGCGGCGCGGAACTCGGCGCGCGGGTCGTGGATCGAGCCGAGGGCGACCGTCTCGCGCCGCCACAGCAGGTTCGCGGTCCAGCCGGACATGATCGCGATCTTGCGGTTCAGCGTCGGCATCGCCATCACGTGGTACGAGCGGTGCAGCACCCAGGCGAAGAAGCCGCGGACCTTGATCTTGCCCAGGAACTGGGCGACGCCCTTGTACATGCCGAGCGACGCGACCGCACCGATGTTCTTGTGCTTGTAGTCGGTCGGCTCGGCGCTGCGCAGGACGCGGGCCAGGTTGTCCGCCAGGTGGGTCGCCTCGCGGATCGCGTGCTGGGCATTGGGCGGGCAGAACGAGCCCGGGTTGTACAGGTCCGGCACCGCGGCGCAGTCGCCGGCCGCGTAGGCGTCCGGGACGACGTGGCCGTCGGCGTCGGCGATCTGCAGGGTCGCGAGCGTGGTGACGCGGCCCATCTTGTCGAGCGGCAGGTCCGAGTTCTGCAGGACCGGGTTCGCCTTGACGCCCGCGGTCCACACGATGGTCTCGGAGTCGAACTCGGTCTTGTCCGAGAGGACCACGTGGCCGTCGACGCAGGAGTTGAGGAACGTGGAGAGGTACACCTCGATGCCGCGCTTGCGCAGCTGCTCGAGGGTGTAGCCGCCGAGCTCCTCGGAGACCTCGGGGAGGATGCGGCGCGAGCCCTCGACCAGCACGAAGCGGAGGTCGTCGGCGCTCAGCGACGGGTAGTGCTTGACCGCGTCGCGCGCCATGTCCTCGACCTCGGCGATCGCCTCGACGCCGGCGAACCCGCCGCCGACGAAGGTGAAGGTCAGCATCCGGCGGCGCAGCTCCGGGTCCCAGGTGGACGACGCGCGGTCGATCCGGCCCAGGACGTGGTTGCGGACGGCGATGGCCTCCTCGACGTTCTTGAAGCCGATCGCCTGCTCCGCGAGGCCCGGGATGGGCAGCGTGCGGGCGACCGAGCCGAGGCCCACGATCAGGTGGTCGTAGGTGATCCAGTACGGGTCGCCCTCCTCGGGCGTGATCTGGACCTTGCGCTCGGCGTGCTTGATCTCGGAGACCTTGCCCTGCAGCGCGTCGATGCCCTTGAGCGCGCGGCGGTGCGGCGCGACGACGTAGCGCGCGTCGATCGAGCCGGCGGCGGCCTCGGGCAGGAACGGGGCGTAGGTCATGTACGGGCGCGGGTCGACCACGACGATCGCGGCCTCCCGGTTGCCCAGGCGACGACGGAGCCGGCGGGCCGAGTACAGCCCCACGGACCCGCCGCCGAGGATGACGATGCGCGGCACCTTGCGGGAGGTGCTCCCGGACTGCGGCGCCAGGGTCGTGGCGGTGGACTCAGACATAGGTCCAACGGTACGTCCCATGACTTCCCGGAGGCGAACCGGGGCCACGTGATTCTGGGCACAAGGTCCCGGGTTCCGGCGTCGCCGCCGGTCAGGGGGCGGCCGTGGCGGCGTTCTCCTGGGCCGCGGCGGTGGCGCCGCCGGGACCTCCGTCCCGGGTGCTGGACTGCGCGGTGGTGGCGGCGGTCTCGGCGTCGGCGGCGGAGTCGGCCGACGGGGCGGCCGAGGGCTCCGCCGATGGTCCCGCGGACGGCCCCGCGGACGGCCCGGCCGCGGGCTCCTCCGCCGCGCGGCGGTCGACGACCGCGGGCGCCTTGGCGAACGGGCGCGGCGGGACGCGCGGCTCCGTGGTGAGGACGTCGACCGGGTCCTGCGCGGACTCGTCGACGCCGAGGCGGTCCCAGTCGAAGTCGGCGTTCGGGGCCCCGAGCAGCGGGTAGACGTTCCACCGCGTGCGGCCGTCCTCGTCCGTGGCGGGCAGGAAGTTCCAGTCCTCGGTCACGCCCGGCAGCGACCAGGCGGACCAGCCCTCGTCCGTCGTCGTGCGCACCGGACGACCGCGGTCGTCGTACACCTGGACGTCGGACAGCGGGTTGCCGTCCGCGTCGTAGACGAACAGGTTGCTCACCTGCATCCCGTCGACCCACACGCCGTCCTCGCGCGGGATGCCGTCGGACGGCTGCTCCACGTACGCGGTGTCGTACCGGGTCTGCCAGCGCACCGCGCCGTTGCCCGCCCAGATCACGGCCGGGATCAGGAGCACGACGGCGAGCGCACCGGCCGCGGCGGGCAGCCACCGGCCGGACCGCGGCAGCCACAGCCCGCGGCCCCACTGCACGCTCACCACGACGAGCCCGGTCAGCAGCACCCAGGTCGGCAGGTCGGCCGGGACCCAGCCACCCTTGCCGCCGCCGTACCCGTACCGCCCGCCCGCCAGCTGGAGCAGCAGCTGGTAGACCACCCAGGCGCGCAGCACCCACCACAGCGGGCGGACCGCGAGCCCGAAGTCGCGGAGCCCGGGCCACCACGGCTGCCGGCGCATCCCGGCGGTGGTGCGCAGCGCGGCGCCGCGGACGTCCGCGCGCATCCCGCGGAGCCGGGCCCGGAGTCCCCGGCGCCCAGGCACCGGCTCCGGCTCGGGCAGCCCCGCGGCGACGCGCAGCTCGCGGGCGTAGTCGGCGGGCGGCCCGAACAGCGCGATGAGGTCCCCGCGGGCCCCGGCCGGGGCGACCTCGTCCGCGAGCGCGTCCGCGAGGTCCGCCTCGAGCCCGTCGGTCAGGTCGTCCACCTGCTCGGCCGGCATCCCCGCCAGGTGCTGACGCACCCGCGCGGCATACTCCGCCACCGTCGCGGGCGCGGCCGCGCGGCCCGCCTCGGCCTGGGTCCCGCTCACGCCGCCACCTCCCCGTCGAGCAGGCGGGTCATGGTCCCCGCGAACTCACGCCAGTCCTTGCGCTGGGCGGCGAGCATCGCCCGGCCCTGCGCGTTGATCCCGTAGTACTTGCGGTGCGGCCCCTCGTCGCTGGGCACCACGTAGGACGTCAGCGCGCCCTGGGAGTAGAGCCGGCGGAGCGTGCCGTACACGGACGCGTCGCCGACCTCGGCCAGCCCCGCGGCGCGCAGCCGCCGGACGACGTCGTAGCCGTACCCGTCCTCCTCGGCGACGACGGCGAGCACCGCCACGTCGAGCACTCCTTTGAGCAGCTGGGTCGTGTCCACCCGGGGCCTCCCTGGCGCGGACGCCGGGTGGCCCGGCGCGCCGCAGGTGCGGGGCGGGCGCCGCGGTCGGCCCCCTGTCGGCCGCGGCACCCGCCGTCTGGTGCGGGAGCCGACCCTCCTCGGCTCCCGCAGGAGCCACGGTAGTACAGATTGCGCAGTACCGGGCGAAGTTCGTTACCGGGACCACGGGCGTGTCGCCCGCTCGCCTGCTCCCCCGCTCGCCGAGATAGGACCTCCGCGCCGAGATAGGGCCGTGCACGGCCCTATCTCGGCGCGACGGTCCTACCTCGGCGCAGGAGAGCGGGAGTCGTCACGCCGCACGCCGTCGAGATCGGTGGTTCGGCTCGAGATCGGTGCTTGCAGGCACCGATCTCGGCGCGAAGCACCGATCTCGGCGCGAGAGCGCGGGCGCGCGGGAGCGCGGGTCAGGCCCGGGTGGTGGCCGTGCGCTCGGCGACGCTCCAGGCGATGCCGTCGAGGATGTCGTGCTCCGAGGTGACGACCTCCGTCAGCGCGCCGCCGGACGCCTCGACCTCGGACCGCACGCGCTCGACGACCGCCCGCCACACCAGCGCGCCGGCGCCGATGACGTCGACCCGGCCCGGGTGCATGAAGCCCAGCGACGACCGGGCGTCGTGGTCGCGGGCGAGCAGGTCGTCGCAGGCGGCGACCACGTCGTCGACCGCGAGGACGGCGCCGTCGATGGCGTCCCGGTCGTAGGCGGGCAGCCGCAGCGCGTGCGCGGTGATCGTCGTCACGGAGCCGGCGAGGCCCACGAGGGTGGCGGTCCGACCCAGCGGGACGTGCTGCGCGGCGACGTCGAGCGCGGCGCGCACGTCGGCCTCGGCGGCGGCGACCTGCTCGGCGGTCGGCGGGTCGGCCAGCAGGTGCCGCTCGGTGATCCGGACGCAGCCGACGTCCATCGAGTACGCGGCCTCGGGCTCCCGCTCGCCCAGCACGACCTCGGTCGAGCCGCCGCCCAGGTCGACGACGAGGAACGGGCCGTCGTGGGTCGCACCCAGCACGCCGGTCGCGCCGCGGAACGACAGCGCGGCCTCCTCGACGCCGCCGATGACCTCGGGCTCGACGCCCAGGGCCTCGCGGACGCCGGCGACGAACTCGTCCCGGTTCTCGGCGTCGCGGGAGGCGCTGGTGGCCACGAACCGGACGGCCTCGACGCCGAGGTCGCGGCAGACGTCCGCGTAGCGGCGGGTGGCGTCGAGGGTGCGGGCCATGGCCTCGGGGGCGATGCGGCCGGTGCGGTCGACGCCCTGGCCGAGCCGGACGACCTCCATGCGCCGGTCGAGGTCCGTGAGGGTCCCCGCCTCCGCGTCGACGTCGGCCACCAGGAGCCGGATGGAGTTGGTCCCGCAGTCGATGGCAGCCACACGCGTCACGCGTCCGATCATCCCATCCCGGGCGCGGGCCGCGCGCCGCGGCGGACCCGGCCGCCCGGCGTCAGCAGGTGCAGCGGTCCGGGCGCCACACGTCGCGCAGCCGCAGCAGCACGTCGTCCCCGACCGGGTTGACGCCCGGACCGGCGGCGAGCGCGTGCCCGACGACGACGTGCAGGCACTTCACCCGGGTCGGCATGCCGCCGGCCGAGATGCCCGCGATCTCCGGCACGTCGCCGAGCTCGGCGCGGTCGGCGAGGTACGCCTCGTGCGCGCGCCGGTACGCCGCGGCGAGCTCCGGCTCGGACTGCACGCGGGCGGTGAGCTCCTTCATCAGGCCGGTGGCCTCGAGGGTGCTGACCGCGCCGACGGCGGGCGGGCACGTCAGGTAGTACGTGGTCGGGAACGGCGTGCCGTCGTCGAGCCGCGGCGCGGTGCGGACGACGAGCGGCCGACCGCAGGCGCACCGGGCGGCGACGCCGACGACGCCGCGGGCCGGCCGGCCGAGCTGCTCGCGGAGCACGACGAGGTCCGCCTCGGTCACCTCTCGCGCGTCGTGCCGGGCGCGCGGCACCTCGGCCGGGTCGGGCAGCGCGGGCGCCGGGGTGGTGGGCAGGTCGGTCACGAGCGGTCCTCGGGCGGTCGGCGTCAGGGGGGCGGCGCCGTCGGCTCCCCGTCGGACCCCTCGGTCCCGGTGCCGTCCGGCGCGGTCCCATTGTCCCCCGTCGTGCCGGTGCCCGCGGACCCGTCGGTCCCGGTGCCGGTCGGGCCCGTGCCCGCGGCCCCCGCCACCTGCACGGAGTCCCACAGCTGGGCGTACCAGGGGCGCGTCGGGTCGTCGGACTCGACGGTCCCCGGGGTGGTCGCGGCCGGGTCGGTCGCGGTGTCGTCGGGCACGACCTCGGGGTCGGCGACGCGCAGCGCGCGCTCCCCCGGCATGACGAAGGCGAGCCGCTCGCGGGCCTGCGCCTCGACGTACGCGGGGTCGGACCACCGGTCGAGCTCGGCCTGCAGGTCCTCGTTGTCCTGCTCGGCGGCGGCCACCTCGGCGCGCAGCTGCTCGAGCCGGACCTGCTGGTCGAGGTACTGCCGCAGCGTCGGGAAGACCAGGACGAACGCGATCGACAGCACCACGAACATCACCAGCGCGCGCACGGTGAACAGCCGCGGCAGCCGCTGCTGCACGGTCTCGGCGCGGGGGCCCCGGCCGCCGCCGCCCGAGCCGCCGCGGCCGCCGGGCCGGGAGCTGCTGGGCCGGCCGGACGCCGGGCGCGGCGGGGCGG